>CBDVBU010000459.1:0-2771 GCA_965372295.1 uncultured Phycisphaerae bacterium | reverse complement strand
ACACTCTTTAACCGCCGCTTCAATCAGCGAAATATGTCCTATGTGAAGCGCGCCCATCGTCGGCACAAGACCGATTTTACCACGTTGACTTCGAGCGGCCTTCACCATGTTTCTAACATCTTCAATTGTTTTTGCGACTTCCATCTTTAGAATCCTTGTCGGATTTGTCATTGCGAGAACCGCGAAGCAGGCCGTGGCAATCTCATCTGTTACATTTTAGATTGCTTCGTGCCGCCTGCAATGACGAAATGACCTGCGGTGTAATATTTTATCTGATTTGCGAGGGAATCGGCGTCCGTGCTTTCCGGTGTTGATATTCGGATTACAGGGCAGGACTTCCACTGCTCAAACAATCGCTCGTAATCGCAATCGAGCCGGCTGAGAAACTGCAATTCAATCTGCTGCTCGTAGGGACGGTTCCGGCGGTGGATTCGCTCAAGGCAATTTTCTGCCGAATCGTGCATATAGATAACCAGTGCCGGAGCGGTAACTTGCGCAGCGAACGGAGGGTAGATTTTTTCGTATAAAGCGAGTTGTTGCGCATCAAGCAGGCGCCTGGCGTAGATCAGCTCTTTGTCGAAAACGTAATCGCTGATACAAATTCGTCCGGTTTCCAGCTTGTTCGGATCCAACTGCCCGGCCCTTCCGGTCAGGAAATACAACTGCGAATCCAGCGCCAGCTCTTTTTTGCCGGCATAGACATCCGGCAGAAAAGGATTCTCATCGTAAGGTTCGAGCAGTACCTCACAGCCAAACAGGTCCGCAAGTTTTTTTGTTAGCGTGGTTTTTCCGACGCCGATATTGCCGGCGATACTGATAAGCTGCGGCTTATCGGGATCGAGAGCGAAATCGCAGCCTTTTAATCGTGCATTCAATTCGTTGAGCGGGACTTTCATTATAGGGTGAAGCAACTTGCCGTTAAGCTGACAGAGTCCTTTGAGCACGAACGAGCGCAAGTGCATCTGCGGATGCGGGACGGTCAAATCAGGGCTTTTCAGAATTTCCCGTCCGAACAGCAACAGGTCCAGGTCAATCGTTCTCGGCCACCATTGTCCCCGGCGGGTCCTGCCAAGTTCGTTCTCGATATCGCTCAGCGCCTTATGCAATTCTGCCGCACTCAGCGTCGTCTTGAGTTCAGCGACCGCATTGAGGAACTTGGGCTGCTCGGTTGATACCAGAGCAACCGTCTCGATAATGTCACTGATCCGGCAAAGCTCCATCTGTTCGGCTGCGGCAATCATTTTGAGAGCTTCGTCAATATAGCTCTTCCGATCACCTAAATTGCTGCCGAGTCCGATATAAATAGTCTTTTCCACCATCAGGAAATCACCTTGATTCGATTAAGCGCCTCTTTCACGTTTTCCGTCCGGCCGAATGCCGTCAGTCTGACATAGCCCTCCCCTGCCAAGCCGAAGCCGGCGCCGGGGGTAGTCACGACGTGTGCTTTGTTCAGCAGCGTATCGAAGAATTCCCATGAGCTTACGCCCTCTGGGATTTTGAGCCAGATATAAGGAGCATTGACGCCGCCGTAAACGATGTAGCCGATCTTGCCGAGCGTCTCGCGGATGAGCTTTGCATTGCTCATATAAATATCTATGGTCTCTTTGACCTGTTTTTTGCCTTCTTTGGTGTAAATCGCCGCGGCCCCGGCCTGGGTGATATATGAAACGCCGTTGAACTTCGTACAATGCCGGCGTTTCCAAATCGGGCCAACCTCGACCGCCCTGCCGTCTTTTGTGTAGGCTTTCAACTGCTTCGGAACGACGGTAAATGCACACCGGACGCCGGTAAAGCCGGCCGTTTTCGAGAAACTGCGAAACTCGATTGCAACATCTTTTGCTCCATCAACCTCGAAGATCGAGTGCGGGATATCCGGCTCGGAGATAAACGCCTCGTAAGCGGCGTCAAAAAGAATAATCGCTTTATTCCGACGAGCGTAATCAACCCATTTGGCAAGCTGTTGCTTCGTCGCAACTCCACCGGTTGGATTGTTCGGGAAGCACAGATAAATCAAATCCACCTTCTCGGCAGGCGGCTGGGGCACGAAATCATTCTCTTCTGTGCAAGGCATATACACAATCCCTTCGTACCGGCCCTTCTCCGCCGGCCCGCCGGCCCTGCCGGCCATCACGTTCGTATCTACGTACACAGGATAGACCGGATCTGAAACGGCTATAACGTTATCCAGCCCGAAGATTTCCTGCATATTGCCGGTATCGCACTTGGCACCGTCGCTGACGATTATTTCGTCGATGTCGATTTCGACGCCGCGGGTTTTGTAGTCGTTGTCGCGGATTGCTTCTCTTAGGAATTCATAACCGACGCCGTCGTTGTCGTAGCCTTTGAATGTGTCGGCCCAGGCCATCTCGTCGACCGCCTTTTTCATCGCGGCGGTAACAGCCGGCGCCAAGGGCTGCGTTACGTCGCCGATCCCCATGCTGATTATTTTCGCATCCGGGTGGGCCTCCTGAAATGCCCTTCTTCTTCGACCTATCTCCGGAAACAAGTACCCAGCCTGCAATTTCAAATAATTCTCGTTAATCCACGTCATTCTAAAACCTCGATACTTGATACAAAACACAAATGGTGTGCCGTGCACACCCTACCTGATCATTCGAAGTGCAATATTCTATTAGCTTATACCTGCCGCGTCAAATCCTTTACCAAAAAACAGAACGCAACAAAAATCGCGTCGATTGTCTTGTTTGATTGACAAACGCGGTAGAAAATATGGAACGACCGGCCCTGCGATTGTAAAGATCGTCATAAGC
>CBDVBU010000458.1:0-2797 GCA_965372295.1 uncultured Phycisphaerae bacterium | reverse complement strand
ACGACAACGGAAGCGATACGGCCCACGGTGACATAGTGACCCTGATGCCTGTCGGGAGATAACGGTCTGTAAATATTCTCGGTGAACAGTCCTGCCGAGGCTATCATGAACGCATCGCACGAACTCATCACCGACGCTAAAAGCGCGGCTAAAAATATTCCGAGTATCCCCGGCATAATCTTCGGCAGAAAGTCGCCCGCTACCATCCCGAAAACCTTATCCGGCTCGACTTCCACGCCCCTGCTGCCGAAATAGACGATTGCGGCAAGACCCGTCAGGCACCATGGGATCGTGCAGACACGCTTTATGAGGTTTCCGAACATCCACCCGAATCTTCCCTCCATCTCTGTCTTGCCCGCAGCGCAGTTGCTCATGGTATGCGGCTGTGTCACGATGCCGACCAGCGCATTGAACGCAATGACCGCGATGTAGAAAAAACCGATCTCCACCGGGGCAACCAGAGTCAGCTTCTGGGGATCGGCGATCGCCTCTCGAATCCCGTCCATCCATCCTACGGCATTCATAATCAGCGGCAGCAGAAGGAACGAGAATATAATTGTCAGGATGCCCTGGATAAAATCCGTTATGATCGCCGCGGCAAGTCCTCCGGCAACGCCGTATATTACAAAAACCACGGTCATCACGGCAATCGCTGCGTTCGCTGAGAGCAGCTCCTGTGTGCTGGCCGAAATCACCTCGCCCGAAGCCCGCAGCATCAGGCCAATATTAACCGAAAGATTCAGCATCCCGATAAGCGCATACAGCACTGCGACGCTTCTGTCATACCGCGCCTCGAAAACGTCACCGGTTGTTATCGCACGAAAGCGCCTCATCACGGGAGCGATCAGCCAGTAAAACGGTGTGCAGGGAAGCCAAAGCCACTGATACCAAATCCCGGAAAGCCCGCTTGTAAAGCTTTTCGATGCCACTATCACGGCCTGGTCGGAATGTGTCCCGGCGCCGAATCCGAACATCACCATCATTGCCTTGCCGAATCGCCGGGGCATGAAAAAGTCATGGCTCTGTTTTATTTTTCTCGCGCTCCAGAAGCCTATGGCAGCCATACCGAGCAAATACAGCGCCAGCACAAAAATATCCGCAACATGCAATCCAAACACAGCATTCATCCTTTACAATTAGTCAGTTGTATTAAATGTTATTAGAAAGGGACTTTTGGAAATTGTCAATTGAAGACTGAAAAAATACCCCGCAGCGCATCCGTTCGCTACGGGGCAATGAAAAAGCAATACTATATTCTCGATACTTGATATTCGAATTAACCCAATTGCTAATCAGGAGCATCGAGAATCACTCATTTTTCTTCACTTTTTATCTGACGGTTCGAACTGAACTCGCCCATGTCTCATCACCATTTTCAACTTTTTTTCTTCTGGCGGTTTGCCTGTCTCTGCGACGTCCTTATCGGTCCTTCCCGGTATTCTTACCTCCACACCGAGCCTGCCCAGTTCACCAGCCACCTCCGGCTGGCTGGGATCGAGCTGGAAACTACGAACCAAATATTCCTTTGCCCGGTCTTTATCACCTTTACCCAAAAAATAGTAGGCCATTTGCTTATTAATTCTTGCCGAATCCGGCGCCAATTTAATCGCTTGTTGATAACAAGTCAACGCATACTCATCAAGTTGCTGCTTCTCAAACGCCATTGCAAGCCTTAATGACTGGATATCGGAACTGCCGGCATTATTCACATGGTTATTGGCATAGTTTTTGGATTTTGCCGTATCGCCACTGTCAAGGAACAACTTTACCATCGCTACTTGAGCGTCCGCGTTAGCAGGATCGAAACTCAAAGCTATACTGTAATGATACTCCGCTTTCGACCAAAGCCCTTCGGCGTGATATAACTGGGCCAACTCATAATGCGCCACCGGGTTCTCAAATCTGGTATTCAGTGACTGTTGTAAATTAGCCTTTCTTGCATCTACCGGCAGCTTACGAACCCTTTCAGCTTCAGCGACTTTCATCTCTTGACTTTCGCAACCTACAAGGGCAAGCAACAATGCGCAATTTAAAAGAAGGGCGAAAGTAAAAAGGGAAACCCGGCTTAAGCTAAAGGTAAAACCTCCTGTTTTCATTTGTCTGCTCTTGACTTTTCCTGTCATTCTGGCCTCCACTTGAGAAAGTTTCGATCTACCTCTTTGCGAATTTCTATCCTTGGCCATTGAAACAATCTCATTTTGATACACTATAAAAATCTTTGCAAGAAAAAACTTCAACAATTCAAATAAAATGCAAATTTTTTTTCGGCACACGATATTCATTCTACAACCAAGAGTCGAAAACTGAGAATTATTGTAATAAAATAGTCTGATGCAGCGACTCATATATCGAAGGCCCGTCATTGGCGGACTTGAAAGAAGCTTCACTTGATCCGTTAAATTCGATGAGAGGCTTGGTTGATAAAATCAAGTTTCCGATGGAGCTTGCAAGTGGTTGACTGGCAGGTAATTATCAAAAAACACGGACCGGCTGTGTGGCAGACTTCATACCGGTTGCTTGGCAACCATGCAGATGCTGCCGACTGTTTCCAGGAAACTTTTGTTTCGGCTCTGGAATTCTGCCGGCGTCAGCGCGTGCGGAATTTTGCCGCCCTATTAGCCAGGCTGGCCACCGCTCGGGCGATCGATCAGCTCCGCCGGCGATTTCGCCGGTCGAACCTCAGTGCAAGCTTTACTGACCGGACTACTGAGCCAAGCGTGAATCCTGGGCCGGCACAGAAGGCTCAACAGAAAGAATTAACAGATATGTTGCGAAAATCGCTAAGTCAACTGCCGCC
>CBDVBU010000457.1:0-2798 GCA_965372295.1 uncultured Phycisphaerae bacterium | reverse complement strand
GATACACGGCAGCGGTTTGCTCGGCTATTTTCTCCCAGTTGAACTGCTCGGCCGCAGCCCGGCGGGCATTGTGGGATATTTTCTCGCAGTTGTCACCCTCGAAACACCTGCTGAGAGCATCGGCAATCGCCTCGGGGTCACGGGGGGCGATAACGTATCCTGTTTTTCCGTCCTCCGTCATTTCACCTAGACCGCCCACGTTAGTTGAAATAACCGGAACTCCCGCGGCGTACGCCATGACCGTATTGCCGCTTTGGGATGCGCTAATATAGGGTTGAACCAGCACATCGATGACCGAAAGATATGCTTTGATGTCTTCAACCGGCACGAAACGGATGTCCGCCCACAGGTCGTCGGGCTTACAGCTTTGGGCGAGCTTTTCTTCCCAACTCTTCTTATCACCTACGAGTACCGAACCGGCGACCAGGAAGAAAGAATCAGGCATTCGTTGCTTGATTAGTCCGAACGCATCGACGAAAATTTCCAGTCCCTTGTACGGACGGATATGGCCAAGGAAGGCAATGATTTTGCGTCCTCCCGCCTTCTGCCGAACCTGCCTGACCAGATCATCATTACAGCCGTATCGCGAAAACAGAGCTTCGTAATCCCCGTGTGGCAGCACAGATATTTTCTCGGGAGGTATTCCGCAATGCGCCATTATTTCGTTTCGAGTGTAATTAGTCAGGGCGATCACGTGGTCGACTTTTTGATAAATCCTGGAATACTTTCGGATATCTCCCGCTTTCGGCTCGTGTGGGAAAGGGTTGTGTGCGGTATAAACCACGTGACAGCCTGTCAACTGTAACAGCCTTATGAGCCGATAGTCCGGGCAGGGTGAAACAATCCATATAAAATGGACGACCTTAATGCGTTTTATCAGCACGTACGCCAGCAGGAAAAATAGATTCAGCGGATACTCGATCGCTCGGAGAAAACGCCTTACCGGCCCCGATGAAGTCACCATCCCGGCCAGGCGGGCAAGGTAAAAGAAACAACGCAAAACCGTGACATCCGGAGGGCTGGGGATGTGCCCATGTGCAAATTTCGTTGTAGCATAGACTATTCTTTCCCCCTTTTTGGCTAAAGCGTCCAACAGGCAATAATTATAGTTGGCGGAGAATTGACAGGCGTCTATTACCAGGTATGTTTGTTTCATCGAGCTGCTTAGCCCTTTTGTTTTGCCTTTTTCTCTTCTACGATTTTTCGTAGATAATCTAAAATCAGGCGTGCGTTGCGCCTGCCCCCGAATTGTTCTTCTGCTCTATTTCGAGCGGCGATTCGCATAGACGCACGCAGTTGATTGTCGTTGATTACCTTCACAATCGCCTCTTTAAGGTCGTCGACGTTCTCAGGCGGGACAAGAATAGCGCCATCGCAATCACCAATTGCCCCGGGCAAGCCGCCTACTGCTGTAGCAACAACCGGCAGGCCGCAAGCCATCGCTTCGGTGACGACATTTGGCATCCCTTCGGTATGAGAAGCCAGCACGAACAGATCGCTTGCCTGCATCCATTTATTCATTCGTTCCGGCTCGACCTCGCCGACCATGCGAACCATATCCTCAATGCCTTTTTCTCGAATCAGTCTCCGCAGCGCTGCTTCTTCGGGACCGGCTCCGCATATAACCAATAAAATATCCGGGCACTGTTTTTGTACTCTATATATTGCTTCTACTAAGTCAAAAATACCCTTGCGTTTGGTCAAGTAGCCGGCGTACAAAGCTATGGTTTTATCCAACGGCAGGTCTAATTCTTTTCTTGCCGGGCTTTTGTCCGTTGCCGGCGAGAACTCTTCCAAATCCAGAACGCCGTAAATACATAAGGGACTCTTGCCGGTGACAGCTTTGATTCGGTCTGCAACGCTTTGCCCGCAGGCTAATGTGCCGTCAAGAGCCTTTGCCGTCCTCACAAAATGCCTGTATATAATTCTGCTGGAATGGGCGGTTATATTTACATCTACGCCGATACTCAAACAAGCTGCCGGAAGCTTGAGGTGCTGAGCCAATCTTACGGCCGCATCGCCGTCGGGAAAAATATCCGTGGCGTATATCACATCGAACTTTCTGCTTTTGTGTAATTCGAGAGCTTTACTTTTCATAGCACGGAAAGCGGCCAGGCCGGACCATCGATTATAAAAATTCCCCGGCAGTCTTAAATACGGTATGCTGGAAGTTTCTATCCCTTCGAATCGGCATAGCGGACACTTGTGATCATGGTTTTTCCATCTATCAAAGTGCCTGAGCAGTCCGGGGCACCAGACGCGCGGTACTATAACGGTTATTTCCGCCCCAAGCCTGCGAATCTCGGAAAGTTGCCGGGCCACAAAGATGCCGTATCTCTTTTCTTTGAGATTTGGAAACAGGTGTGAAATTGCCAGAATTCTCACGGTGCGATAGCCTCGTCTGACTGAACCGGCTCATATTCTATTAATGAGCCATCTTCATATTCGGCGGCAGGTTCTGAATTGTCGGCTGGTATATAAATTTTAGCGATTCGTTCGCCCGCCATTACAAATGCGAGAAAAACCCAGTAATATTTGTGAAATATCTGCCCGATGGTCAATCCCATCATGATAAGAAATATAAGAACTGCTCTGGCGTATATTTTTTCGAGTCCGAGCGGGGTGCGCCTTATAGTGAACAACAGAATGCTCATAAAGCATGTAAAGAGCAGGGCGCCGGGTATTCCATAAATCCCTAAAACAAGAAAGAAATCGTTGTGGGGCCAGATTAGGGTTCCGGTTTGTTCGAACCAACTGTAATACCCTGTTCCCGCCGGCTTTCTGGCCACGGTCTTGAC
>CBDVBU010000456.1:0-2809 GCA_965372295.1 uncultured Phycisphaerae bacterium | reverse complement strand
AAGTGGTGCGATTAATCGCACCCTACATGCTCTTGGTTCCTAAATTCCCGAATATCATATCACTTCTTATCCTGTCTATTGTATTTTGAATTTTGTATAATCCTTTTGGATAAAATGTGAACTTTGAGTCGATTACAGGTCACATAATAGATAGTATGAAAGAGAACACCGAATACGCCGGTTTCCTTCTGTCCTTATGAAGAACCTCGCTATCGGGCGGGCTTGCGTATGCAGCTTGGAGACGACCCTGTCCCGGCCGCCATAAGAGGCGTGCAAAATCCCTGGCCGGGACTGCCTGACGGAATCAACGTTGCTTCCGTACTTATCTACCTCGAACCGTGGGCGGCGGCCCAAACTGGCGAGGCTGTTGAGCTGGCCGACTTCTCACCGTTCGATTTTATGAAAAAGGGAGGGCAATGGTAGGGTGTGCATTGCACACCATTTATTGGCGTTGATGGTGTGCAGTGCACACCCTACATGCTTTTATTGCCGGGAAGATGGCAGATTATTGACAAGTTTCTCAGCGAAGGCTTGCCATTTAGCGGGTCCGTTCTCGGCGAAGTATTCGAACGATTCATCGTCGGCCAACTGTCCCAACAAGGTTTTTCGGTCGTCAGGGTCGGTGATATTTTGAATAATCTTTTTTCGGAGTTTTTCCAGCTCGGCGAGAAATTCACCGTGCTGCTCTGTAAAAATGCCTTCCAGCTTTTTTCTCAGGTGGCCGGCATAAGCGGGGCATTGGCCCTCGGTGCCGATAGCTATTTGCAGGTCGCCTCGCTTTACTACGGCCGGCACGAAAAAATCGCAAAGCTCCGGCACATCGACGACGTTGCAAAGGACCTCCAGTTCCTGGCAATCCTTATATATCTGTTTGTTGAGCTGAGGATTATTCGTTGCCGTTATGGCCAGCAGCGCCCCGGCGAGATAGTTCTTGGAATATTTGGACTTTATCAACTCAACGTCCGTGCCTCGGCACAGGGCGGTCATCATATCGTCGATGCGTTCGGCGACCACGACCACCCGGGCGCCCGCGGTCAGCAGAGCTTGGACCTTTCGCACAGCCACGGCTCCGCCGCCGATCACGACCACACGGCGAGAACCCAATTCCAGAAATATCGGGTACTTTGCCATGGCAGGATTATAGCACAAACGCCCCGGCTGCAACATAAATTAAAAAATGAGAAGTGGAAATTGCAGTAGCGACAAGAAAGGAGAGAGCATTGCCGGGCTTGAATCCGGGAATTTTCATCTTCCCGGCTGGTCATTCCGTGCACTTGATTACGAGCAATGTTACATCGTCGGTAGGGGCCGTATCCGAGCAGAATTCTAAAACCGATTCGACGACTAAAGAAGCAATTTGCCGGGCGGTTTTGTCTTTGTGTGCGCTTATCAGATCGGTAAGACGTTCTTTGCCGTACATCCGGCTGGAAGCATTATGTGCTTCCCAGATGCCGTCGGTCCCTATGACGACTATATCTCCGGCCCGCAGCGTGACCGGGTCGGCCTGGCCGAACTGCGCATCGTCCATGATGCCGAGCGGCATGCCGGTATTTTCCATCTCGGTGAATTTACCGGATTCGGCATGGTGCCAGATGGCCGGGTCATGGCCGGCGGATGCCCACGAGAGAGTTTTGCTCCGGTCGTTGAGCAGGCCGTAGAAAAGAGTCATGAACTTGCCGGGATCGGAGTTTCTCACGAGGTGACGGTTCAACTCGGTAATGGCGGCCGACAGATTGTCGCCGTGACGCGGGGCATTGTTGCGCAGGATACTGCCGGTGGAAATCATGAGCATTGCCGCCGGGATGCCGTGCCCGGAGACGTCGCCAAGAACAAGACCGACCCGGCCGGGAGCAACGGCCCTGAGATCGAAGAAGTCATAGTAATCGCCGCCGGTTTCATCGCAATACCGGCATAGCCCGGCAACCTGAAAGTTATCTAATTCAAGATCTTCGGAGGGCAAAAAGTGTTGCTGGATCTCACGAGCTAATTCCAAAGACTGCTTGATCTTCTGACGTTCCTTCATCCCGGGACCGACCTGATTGAAAACGTCGCCGAGCTGCTGGAGCTCATCGTTGGTGGCGATATCGACAGTGACATCAAAATCACCCCGGGCCAGCTTGCCGGCGGCATCGGCCAAATGGGTAATAGGTACGGTAAAATTGCGTGCCCGCATAACGCCCAGAACAACGGCGGCGACAATCGCCAAGAAAATCAGGACAGTAGCCACCTGTATGGCACGGATATTATCGCGGAAGAGCAACTGTTGAGCATTGTTGGCTTGTTCGACGATACGCTGATAGGGCACGACCAGAATCGGAAAGCCGCCTCTGCGATCCGAAGAGCCGTAAGCCCAGAGAGAATCAACGCCGTCGTAAGGCTGACGAACGAAGCCTGCATTACCCCGGCGGGAATCTTCGATCATTGCCTTGACATTGTCAGGATCACATATATCCATGAGTCTGGCCGGTTCGCCGGGACCATCCTGGCTTTGCAGGAAAGAGGTGCAGCAAACTACCTGGGCCTCATCGACAGCCAATTCCTGTTGCTCGGGCAGACGTATGAGGAGTTTCCATGCCCCTGCCTGCCATTGCTCAGGGATTTGTATTCTGTCCATCATGCCGGACAGATCGATATCCATTGCAACAGCGCCGGCAAAAGAACCGTCTTGTTCGAACAAAGGCATTGCCACGGTCATGACAGTCTTGCCGGTCAGCGGCTCGATACGCGGAGTCGGGGTAAGCTGCTTGCTTATTTTTGCGTTAATATACCAGGGCTGCCGGCGCAAATCGTATCCTGCTTCATAGGGCCA
>CBDVBU010000455.1:0-2812 GCA_965372295.1 uncultured Phycisphaerae bacterium | reverse complement strand
GTCACTCAGATTGGGCGATTGTAGCCCGGACCATCGTTTCCAACGTGGAGGCAGGGAGCTAAAATGTTATTGCGGCCCGTAAGATCTGTAGGGCAAGTCGATCGGATATTCCCTGATCATTTCCGCATAATCGTCGAGCCAATAAGCGTCCGGATTACTCTCGAATATCAAGAACCGTCCGCTGTCGGCATCTTCGGCGGCCCTGTGATATTTGAAATAGGCAAAGTCTTCCGTCCTGCCGACGATTTCGATCTTGCCGGTCGAGTGTGACATGACAAACCGGACGCGTTTTGCCAGGCCGGAGACAAGGGCTTTTGCCTGCTCCACAATTTCGTACCCCTGCTCGATAGGGACCGTATAGGCTTTATTGCCCAGTGCCGGGCGACACTGGAAAATATAGTAGGGAACCGCACCAATAAAGGACAATTTGGCCAGCAGTTCCGCCATGACCTCGGGTTTATCATTGACGCCTCTTATGAGCGGCATCTGGTTGGCTATCAGCGCGCCGGCTTCCTGCAGCAGGCCGACCGCCTTTACCGCGAGATCTGTCAATTCCCGTGGGTGGATGAAGTGAGTCATGATATATATTCTCTTCTGCTCGGTGCTGTACTTTTTTATTATCTCGGGCAGAGCGGGATCTCCGACGATCCGAGAGGGATTGAACGCCGGTATTTTTGTCCCGATACGAATTATCTGTACGTGTTCGATGTTCCTCAGTTCCCGGATAATATTCTCAAGTTTTGAAGGTTTGAGTACGAGCGGATCGCCTCCGGTCAAAAGCACATTGGTAATCTCGTGATGCTGCTTTATGTATTGTATCGCCGCCGGAAGGTCTCGCAGGTATTCGTTCTGCGGGTTGATGAAGACGCGCTTACGGAAACAGTATCGGCAGATCCCGTCGCACACATTACTAACAAGCAGAAGCGCAGTAGAAGGATATTTATGCTCGAGCCCGGGCATTACGCAATAGGTTTTCTCGTCCGACGGATCAAGCCGGCCCCATTCGTCAAGCTCCTGCAGGTTGGGGATAATCAGCGTTCGGATAGGATCGTGAGGGTCGTTCCAATCGATAAGCGACAAATAATAGTCGTTGCTGCGAAAAGCAAACTCGTCGGTCACCTGCTTGAGTTCGGCTTTTTCGGCAGGGCTTAAGTGCTCCAACTGTTCTATTTTTGTCAGATATTTCATGTTATTCTCGTCCTTGATACTCGGCAGGTATCGAGTATTCAAGGTTTTGTGCTTCGAGTGGATTCGGTTTGCGAGTATCTTTTCTCATAGATTCCCTTTCGGCTGAAAACGTGGGCAATAGTTGCCACTACGATTCTCACATCGGCTGAGAAGCTCGCTGTTTCCACGTATTTAACATCGAGTTCAAGTTTTTCTTCACGCGTTATTTCTCCCCGTCCGGATATTTGTGCCAGACCAGTCAAACCGGGCTTTACAAGCAACCGTTTTTTCTGCCGTTCGCTCCATTCGGGTATCTGCGAGAGGTATAACGGCCGGGGTCCGACAACGCTCATAACCCCTTTTAATATATTAAACAATTGCGGCAGTTCGTCAAGGGAATATTCGCGTAAAATTCGTCCGGCTTTTGTCAGCCTGGGATCCCGGCCGGATTTCGGACTTGGCCCAAAAGGATCGGCTTCGATAGTCATCGTGCGAAACTTGTAAAACACAAACGGCTTGCCGTTTTTGCCCGCCCTTTGTTGTTTGAAGACGGCAGGCCCTTTGCTGCTGACTTTTATCGCTATGACGATCAACAACAAAACCGGCCAGAGTATAATCAATGCCGATAGCGATATGATAATATCAAGTCCACGTTTTAGAATCTTGAAAAAACTCATAAAAAGAGTTTACCCGAATACAACCTTGGCGTCAATGCTGCGGTGATTGGTCTGGACAAGTTCAAGGACATCCGATAGACTAAAGAAAATCTATTTGTGCTTTCGTGCTCGGGAATTCTTCAGGTAAAGGACAAGAATATGCTGGATAATCTCATAGGTCCCGAAAGGCCCATAAGCTGGGTCCTGCAGTTCTGGCCTGTGCTCGTATTTTCATTTGTCTCGGCATTCGTTGCCACGTGGTTGTGCAAGAACATTGCAATAAAGTTCGGCATCGTCGATAAGCCTGATAGTCTCGTTAAAACTCACAAAGCAAGTGTCGCCTATCTTGGCGGTGTAGGCATGCTCATCGGATTAACCGCTGGAATTCTTGCGGGTATTTATTATCTCCATGGCCGGCAGCATCTGCCCTCAACTTTCACCTGGCTTTTCGGCGTTCTGGCCGGCGGCGCGATTGCTTGCTTCATTGGTCTGGTCGATGACGTATTCGATATAAAACCTTACCAGAAGATACTGGGACAAATCGTTGCCGCTGTCATTCTCGTGGCCGTGGGAGTCAGACCCAGCCTTGGTTTTCTCAATGCCTATCTCGGATTGAATGTTCCGGAGAACCTTGAGGTCATTTTAGGGGTCCCCATCGTGATAATCTTTGTTCTCGGAGCTACAAATTCGTTGAACCTTCTCGACGGCCTGGATGGTCTTTGTGCCGGTGTTACCGTGATAATCGCCGCAGCTCTTTTGATGCTGGCAATTCACCTTGGGACCTGGGGTTCAAGCAAGGTGGGTGGAGATTCGGTCCGCGTCATTTTGTGTTTGGGGCTTCTCGGCGCGGCTTGCGGCTTCCTGCCTTTCAATCGTCACCCTGCCAAGATATTCATGGGAGATGCCGGAAGTATGCTGCTCGGATTTATCGCCGCGGCGCTGATGATTTTATTCGCCGAAAAGGCCGTCCGGTGGTGGATGGCCTCGGT
>CBDVBU010000454.1:0-2890 GCA_965372295.1 uncultured Phycisphaerae bacterium | reverse complement strand
TTCAAGTTGACAATGTTTTTCCTGGTTATCTGATTCTAATTGTACCGTTATGATTCTTTATGTAAACTTTGCCGGCACAAAAACTTGATTAGCGATCAGCCTTTCTGCAAGTTCTCTTTATTAGATTTTTCATTGCCTTTTATAGATTAGTCGCGGGTCATACGTCATAAATTTCAAAAAATCTTTCTTTTTTGCATTTGATCCTCGTTTTTTTGCGTTATCCGGTTAATAAGTAAGCACCTAAAACAACGGCTCTTCGGAATTAAATGTTTTTCCCCCTTAATATCCGCCTGTTTTTTGACGTAGATGCTTAATAAATGTAGATTCTGAGAAAAATATGCCGACATATCCTTGATGTAAAGGTGGCGAATATGGTAAAAATAGGATATATAAAACCTGTGGATTTGTGAAATCATTCGGAATATTGCAGAATTTATTTGTCGATATTAAACAAAAACGAATTAAGACCGCTGAAGTTGTATGCTTCGGAGCGCAAATTCTTACATCAAAAATTCATAGTTTACGGTTGAATGAAGAAGGTAGTATCAAACGGCATGAAATTTTCCCGGGCAAACGTACTGCCGGATATTGTAAAAGTAAGAATCATTATCGGTCCTTTTTTTTGTCAATCTTCTATGTAGGAGAATTAGTATGTGTAGAAAATTAGTATTATTGGCTTCTTTTGCCTTGGTGCTGTCTCTGGTCGGCAGCGCTTCTGCTGCGTTGCCTCCCGGATGGATCAGCGAGGACGTTGGCAACCCTGCACCCGGTAGTGCCTCCGAGAGCGGCGGTACGTGGAGCGTTAGCGGCAACGGCCACGACATCTGGGACAATTCCGACAACTTCCATTATGTGTATCAGTATTTGGAGGGCGACGGAGAAATGAGCGCGCGTATCGTAGATAACGGCTCCGGCTCCAACGCCTGGGCAAAAGGCGGCGTGATGATTCGCCAGGACAACACAGGCCCGTCCCAGTATGCTTACATGGCCATTACCGGAGGCAACGGTGGCGGCGCTTGCTTCCAGCGGCGTGATGACCCCGGTAGCGGTGCGGGCTGGCCCGGAGAACATGCGAGCAATGTTACCCCACCACGATGGGTTAAGCTGGTGCGCGAGGGCGACTCATTTACAGGTTATCTGTCCACCGACGGGATCACCTGGGAGGCTTCGCCAATCGAACCCCATACGGTCAATATGACCGGTAGAGTCCTGATCGGCTTGGCGGTGACGTCTCATACGGCCGGGGAGTTGCGCACCTTCACGTTCGACGACGTCAGCTATGCCGGCAACATCGAGGGTCAGCTAAAATCCTCTGACCCCACGCCTGCCGATGGTGCTTTATATCCGGACACGTGGGTGAGCCTTAGCTGGACGGCGGGATACACGGCGGTTTCGCACGATGTCTATTTAGGCGAGAGTCTTGCCGACGTGGAGGCCGGAACCGGCGACACATTCCGGGGCAACCAGGACTTGACGTTTTTTGTTGTCGGCTTCCCTGGATATCCTTATCCGGATGGTCTTGTTCCGGGCACGACATATTACTGGCGGATCGACCAGGTTGAAGCCGACGGAACAACGAAACAAACAGGCGATATCTGGAGCTTTATGGTTCCGCCCAAGACGGCCTATGACCCGGCCCCGGCTGATAATGCTGCGTTCATCGACACTGAAGGCACAACTCTGACGTGGACGCCGGGTTACCTTGCGAAATTGCATACTGTCTACTTCGGTGATGATTATGATACTGTGGCAAACGCTGCCGGTGCTCCGCCCCTGGGACTCGCATCCTATAGTCCCGGCTCTCTTGAATTAGAGAAGACTTACTACTGGCGCGTCGATGAGTTCGATGGTGTTACAACTTATACGGGCGATGTCTGGAGCTTTAAGACCGCAAAGGTCGGCGGTGGCCTTCGAGCCGAGTATTATCACTGGACGGGTAATTTTCCTCCGCCAGAGCCGTTCCAGACGTTTGTGACAAGCGAAATTGTTCCTGAAATCAACTGGAACTGGGGCGACGGCGGCTCACCGCATGCTCTCGTTAATGTTGATGACTTCGCCTGCAGATTCACCGGTGAAGTGGAGGCCGCATTCACGGAGACTTACACGTTCTATATGACGACCGACGACGGTCAGCGTTTATGGATTGACGGTCAACCCGTTATCGATATGTGGATACAACAAGGAATGACCGAGTATAATGGAACGATCGATCTTGTTGCCGGTCAGAAGTATTCGATTGAGCTGTGGATGTATGAGCATGGTGGCGGTGCCGGCTGCGAGCTGCGCTGGTCAAGTCCGCACACATCCAAGCAGATCATTCCACAGGCTGCACTGTCGCCGCCGGTCAGGGCCATGAGCCCGAGTCTGACGAATGGAGCCACCGGAGCGAAAATGACGCCGATTCTAAAATGGAACGCGGGCATTTTTGCCGCGTCACACGAGGTGTACTTCGGCACCGATGCGGATGCAGTAAAGAACGCCGATAAATCCTCGCCCGAGTACAAAGGCACTAAGGCGCTTGGTGACGAGAGCTACGATCCGGGTAAACTTGCCTGGTTTACAGAGTACTTCTGGCGTGTCGATGAAGTTAACGCTATCAATCCCGATAGCCCATGGGTCGGCAACCTCTGGAGTTTCACAACGGGCGATTTCATCGTTGTGGACGATTTTGAGGACTATAATGCCGGCGATAACCAGATATGGGTATCCTGGTACGATGGACTCGGCTTCGGCGCGCCCGGCACTGTGGACTTCTTTGCCGGCAACGGCACCGGAGCAGCAGTCGGTGATGAAACCACTGATTCTTATACCGAGGAAACTATAGTTCACGGCGGCCGCCAGTCGATGCCTCTCTCCTACGACAACAACAAGCAGGGTTATTCCAATTATT
>CBDVBU010000453.1:0-2927 GCA_965372295.1 uncultured Phycisphaerae bacterium | reverse complement strand
CCTTTGCCTTGTACAGATTGTGAACCTCATAGAGTATCGGGGCTGTTGGAAAGTCATAGTAGATGATCTGTGTGTTGGGGACATCGCACGCATCGTTGAATACGAACCGGCCGCCGATGCTCATCACCCGGCGGGGCAGCATCGTCTCGCCCAGGCACCAGCGAGCCACGTCCACTTCATGCACGCCCTGATTGCACGATTCGCCGTCGCCGGTGTTGAAGTCGAAGCTGCAATCGTACTGGAGACGGTCGCGATAGATCGGCACTTTTTTCGCCGGGCCGCACCATAAATCATAATCGAGCGTATCGGGAATCGGCAGCGGCGTGTCACGCTTGCCGCACGATACACGCGGCTTGTTGGCAAAGGCGGTTACATATTTAATCTCGCCAAGGTTGCCTTCGCGGACCCATTGTATAGCTTGGGTGATTAAATTCTCCGAGCGGTGCTGAGTACCGCACTGGACGATACGGTTGTGCTTTCGGGCGGCGTTGACCATCTGCCTGCCTTCCCAGATATAATGAGAGAGCGGCTTTTCGACATAGACGTGCTTGCCGGCCTGACACGCCCAGATAGTGCTAAGTCCGTGCCAATAATTTTGCGTCGCGTTGCCGATTACGTCGATATTCTTACGGTCGAACATTCGCCGCATATCAACATATTGCTTGACGCCGTGGCTGAACTTCGATTGGATCGTTTTAGCCGCCTTACCCATGCGCTCCCGGTCCGGATCGCTTACGGCCACTACGGTCACGCCCTTCTGTTTCTCAAAAGATGGTATGTGGGCTCCAACTCCCCGGCCGCCCAGACCGACGACTCCGACGCGGATGCGGTCGTTTGCTCCTCGCACTCGCGAAAACGGTAATGTCGCCCCGGCGATAATCGCACCCTTCATAAAATCTCGACGAGTAATGGCTTTCATAATCTATCTCCCTTCCAGAGAATCCAGGAGCGTGTGATTGACGGCATGAAGTTTTTCGGTAAGTTCGGCCAACTCGTCCGCGGTCTCGACCGATTCGATAGACTCCAGAATCCCGCTCAACTCGACAGCCCCGTTGATTTTATCAAGTGCATTGTTTTGCATTGTTACTAATACGTGCCTGACTCTTGCAGCCAACCGCCGGCGAAAAAACTCGACCTGCCCCGGCTTTATAGCGCCCGCTTTCCAGGCCGGCTCAAACTCGTGAAAAGCAGTACATGCCTTCTGTATGTACAGCAGGACCATACCTTTGGCCGGATTGCCCTCCGAAAGAACCCTTGCCCATTGAAATTCCTCCTCGCGCCAGTGTTCGTCGGCTATGGTTGTCTTGTATTCAACCTTGTCTTTCGAAGTCATGATTACTCCCGAGTACTAACTGAAAAACTTCTCATCGGCACAACCGGGCCGGTCAGCTAATAAAGAATATCAGATATCTATCGACAGTACAATATCCATTCGGTGCCGCGAGTTTCTCTTACATATAAATAACTCAAACTGGCCGATTTTCGTCATCCTGAGCGCAGCGAAGGATCGCAACGTTGTCGTTGTTATAGCAACGCATCGGTCAGTTTGAGTTAATAAGTAAAGGTATGTTGTCAATCACCGGCGAAGGGATTATAATCCCTCTCGGCCGAGCAGCTACTAACGTTTGATTAAATCAAAGGGATAGAAAAGTGCAACCTCTGGTTATCGTTGGCTTTGTTGCGATCTTTATCGTCGTGCTGGTGGTGGGATATATCAGCTCTCTCAAACGACGCGAAGCAATGGCCGCCGTGGCGGCGAGGCTCGGCCTGCACTTTATGCCTAACAAGGACAGAGGTATGGCCCGCCGTTATCGCTTCCTGGACAAACTGCGGCACGGCTCAAGCCGCTACGCGTTCAATGTCCTCTCCGGCAGCCACCAGGGGCACGAGGTGATTCTGTTCGACTACCATTATAAAACCGGTTCCGGCAAGAATACTCACCACCACTACATATCTTTCTTTATCCTGCACCTGCCGGCATCCTTTCCGGAGTTGATTATCGGCCCGGAGGGGATTTTCTCGAAGATTGCCCAGGCCGTCGGGTATGACGACATCGATTTCGAATCGCATGAATTCAGCCGTAAATTCTGCGTTCGCTCAAAGAATAAGAAGTTCGCATACGATGTGTGCAATGCCCGGATGATCGAGTACATCCTGTCCAATACCGATCTGAGCATAGAGATAGAAGACAGGGCACTGGCCATCTCGTTCAACTCCAGGTTGGCACCGGAGCGAATAGAACCTAATCTGAATCGACTCATTACCGTCCGGTCGCTGTTGCCGGATTATCTGTTTACCGGGAGGTAATTATGTGGCCAATGCTGATAGTAATCGGTGTCGTCTTCTTTCTGCCGATCGTTTACGTTGTCCTGACCTACAATACGCTGGTCGCTTTGCGGAACCACATTCGGGATGCATGGGGCAACATCGACACGGAACTCAAACGCCGGTACGACTTGATTCCCAACCTGGTTGCCACGGTCAAAGGATACGCGGCACATGAAAAAGAAATCTTCGAGCGTGTCACTCAAATGCGCGCGCAATGTATGGCCAGCCGGGGAGCCGTCCAGCAGCAGGCCGTAAATGAAATCCAATTGGTAGGCGCCCTTCAGCAGCTTTTAGGCGTCGTTGAGAACTACCCGCAGCTCAAAGCCGACCGGCATTTCCTGGAGCTTCAGAAGGAGCTGGTCAATACCGAGGATCGCATCCAGGCCGCCCGCCGTTTCTACAACGGGAACGTGCGTGACTTTCGCAACAAGTGTGAAACCTTTCCGAGCAGCATCATCGCCGGCATGTTCGGCTTTCAGCCGGAAGACTACTTCCGCGTAAGCCCATCCGTCCGTGAAGTGCCGGACACAGACTTCGGTTAATCCTGCAACTGCCTTTTTACCGCCTGGGCATGAATTAACTCGAATACGGCCTTGATG
>CBDVBU010000452.1:0-2934 GCA_965372295.1 uncultured Phycisphaerae bacterium | reverse complement strand
CATTAAGCTCGGCCCATCCAGGATCATCAGTTCGAACGGGCTGCTGATCGTAAATGTGCTGCCTCTGTTCGACGTTGTGACAAGCGGCGTTCGGTTAATCTTGAGGTCACCTTCCTTTGCCTCATTCGAATCCGCAACTTCCTTTAATACACCGGAGAATAATATTCTGACCTGGTTAAGCTCGGCCGTGATGACATTATCTTCAGCGAAACACTTTCCTTCCGGCGTCAGGTTCAGATACCCGATGATCCTTTCAGGTCTCTCATTGGCGCGAATGGCGGCCAAAGATGCAAGACTCCTGTCCCCGGCAAATGTATTGGCCGGCATTTCAAGCCCCCAGGTCCGTGTCAGCGCGTTCAATTCTGAACTGCTATCATGCTGCATCTGCATTTGCATCTGCATCTGCATCTGCGGGGGTCTGTCCGAAAAGCAATGAGGATCGACACAGACAATCGTCCTGCCGCCTTTGAGCACATACTGGTCAATCGCAAACAACGTCTTCTCCGGCAGATTCTTGGGGTGAATCACCAGCAGAATATCGATATTATTAATATCGTTTACATCCGCAGCGACCGTTTCGACTTCATACTGCTTGCGCAAATGTTCGACAATCGTCCAGGCCGGTTTCGGCTGCTGACCCTGCCGCCTCATCATCTGAGCCATATAACCCGTAACATCGTCACCCATAACGGGCAGGGAACTCATGATGCCGATCTTCTTTTTCTGCCGGGTCACCACCGTATCGATCAGGTAGCTTATATCATATTCGAGGAAATTCTGCCGGTCCGGCGAAAAAAACGGGATCGTCTTTTCCACTCCAAATTGCGTCTGCACCACCAGGCCGAAGAAAAAGCTTTCCTCTTGGGTAATCGGGAAGCGCCTAAGGCCGTACTTCAACGCCTGCTCCTCATCGTCGGTGAACGGCCTCGGGTCTACCACCTCCAACTCGACCATCCCGTTTGACGCTGTAACATATTCTTCCAGCAATGCTTTTACAAACTCGTAATAATTGTTGAAGAACCGAATCTGGTCCGGTCCTTTCAGAGCGGCGGTCTTCGCATAGTAGAGCCTGACTCGAATCGGCTGGTTCAATTTGGCCAAAATCGCTTTTGTCCCATCCGACAGCGTATAGAGTTTCTTCTCCGTAATGTCCAGCTTCAACGGCTTTCCAATACTCTGGCAAATACTGATGGCCGAGAATACAATCACCAGGACAAAACCCGCTCCCAAAATTGCTCGTATCGTTCGGTTCATTATTTGGCCTTCCTTTCATCCAAAACAATACTACTGGCGGCAATCCACCCAACTATCAATAATACAAAATAAGAAAGGTCTCCAAACTTCAGCACGCCCCTCTGGATCGACTCGAAGTGTTTCTGAAAGCTCATGCTCTCGATCGCCGTGACCATCCCGGCAGGTAAAAAAGTCGAGAAGTAATTCAGTGTCGACGGCATCCCTGCGAAAACAAGCACCGCACAGGCAACCACCGAGAGAACAAAACTGATGACCTGGTTCTTGCTGACCGCCGAGAAGAAACAGCCAATCGCAAGAAATCCGCCCGCCATCAACAAGCTGCCGAGATACCCGGTGATAATCAAGCCTACATCGGGATCGCCGAGATACGCAACCGTAATCACCATGGGAAAAGTCAATGCCAAAGCAATGCCTAAAAACAGCCATGCCGCCAGGAACTTGCCCAGGACTGCCTGCGTAACCGTTATCGGCAAAGTAAACAGCAACTCGATCGAACCGACTTTCCGTTCCTCGGCCCACATACGCATCGCCGTGGACGGCACCATGAAAACAAACAACAGCGGCAGATTCTTAAAAAACGCGCTCATGTCCGCCTGCCGCATCTCATAGAAGCCCTGCTTGAATGTCAGGTACCCCGAGAAAAACAGGAAGATGACAAGAAACACGTACGCAAGAGGCGTCGTAAAATAACTTTTCAACTCTCTTTTGAATACGGCCTTAAAACTATTCATATTGTTACTCCTATGCGAAAGTGCAGCAGCACGCTTATCACTTATACTAACGATGCACTTTCCGACTTGGTAATCTTGCGAAACACGCCATCAAGACTGCATTGGTACTTTTTCTTCAACTGCTCAGGCGTTGAATCGACCAGTATTCGGCCTTTGGCAATGATAATCGTCCTCGAACAGACGGCTTCCACTTCTTCGAGAATGTGAGTCGAAATAATAATACACTTATTCTTTGCCATCTTTTGTATCAGCTTTCTGACCTCATGTTTCTGATTGGGGTCCAGCCCGTCGGTCGGCTCATCAAGAATGAGCACATCCGGATCGTGCATTAACGCCTGGGCCAGGCCTACTCGCCGTTTGTATCCCTTCGACAATGTCTCGATACTCTGATGGTAAACCGACTCAATCGAACACATCGGAACAATCCGGTCGAGCGTCACTTTGCGGTTTCTGCCCCTGATTTCTCTGACGTCACAAATGAAGTTCAGGAAAGCTCCTACCGTCATTTCATTATATGCCGGCACGTTTTCCGCCAGGTATCCGAGCGACCTTCTAACGTCGATGGGATTCTGCAATACATCGTGCCCGCAAATGCTCGCCGTCCCGCTGTCGGGTTTCAGAAAGCATGCAAGGATGCGCATCGCGGTCGTCTTGCCGGCCCCGTTCGGCCCGAGAAGACCCAGGACTTCTCCTTCTTCAACATCGAACGATATGCCGTCAACAGCAACGACCGGCCCGAAACTACGCCGAAGTTCTTTGACCTCTATCATGTCCATCTCCAGATAACACGTACCAATTTTTGCCCCGCCATCTCCCCTTCGCTTACGGGAATGTATAAATTTACTCGATAATTCTTGACAGTCAAGGCTTATCTCCAGATTATTTTACACGGAGTCATTAACAGTTGTAATGATTTATCGCTGATGAGCAAGGTAGGAAAAGTAAACTT
>CBDVBU010000451.1:0-2946 GCA_965372295.1 uncultured Phycisphaerae bacterium | reverse complement strand
ATCGAAGCCAGCAGTCACGCCCTTTCACAAAACCGGCTGGCACAAGTCAGCTTCAAAGCTGCCGCTTTCACCAATCTTTCAGGCGATCATCTGGATTATCACAAAACCAAAGAAGATTATTTAGCCGCCAAGACCAGACTCTTTTCAGCCCTTGCGCCGGATGCTGTAGCGGTGTTGAACAAACAATCCCCGGAAGCCGAACTTATCGCCGCCCAAACCGGCACCAGGCTGCTATGGTATGCTATCGGAGAGAAAGCCGACATCACTGCTCATATCGAATCGATGGATGTTACTGGGACAATTTTCACCCTGGAATATGCCGGCCAATCTTCAATTGTGAGAACTCCTTTACCTGGTCTTTACAATGTCAGCAATTGTCTGGCCGCTGCCGGGCTGTGTCTTGCTGCCGGTTTCGATCTGGAAACAGTTACCACCGGTTTATCGGCTTTGAAAACAATACCCGGCCGACTGGAAAAAATTGAAGGCGGCGACTTTTCCGTAATTATCGATTATGCTCATACGGATGATGCCCTGAAAAATGTTCTCACGACTCTGAAGCCCCTGTGCAAAGGTAAATTGCGAGTCGTCTTCGGCTGCGGCGGAGACAGGGACAAAACCAAACGCCCGCGCATGGCTAAGGTCGCAGAGGAGCTGGCCGATTTTATTATAGTAACCAGCGACAATCCAAGAACCGAAGACCCCAATGAAATCATAAAAGACATAATCACCGGCTTCGAAAATTATCCTGCGGAGGATACAATTGGTAATACAAAAAATAACCGCGATACGCAATACGCAATACGCAATACGATAATTATTGAGCCGGACAGGAAAAAGGCCATCGAATTGGCTATAAAAAACGCCGTCAAAGACGATATCGTGCTGATCGCTGGCAAGGGACACGAAGATTATCAAACCATCGGAACCCAAAAATCCCACTTCAGCGACAAAGAAATCGCCCAGGAATGTTTGAACAAGAAAAATTGAGTATATAAGAGGAGTAATATCAATTTTGGTTAATTAGAGCCGATTAAGCATTGCTGTCATTCCCACGAAAACGCGAATTCAGAATCCTCGTTATTGATCCTGAAGATCGTGGTATCGGCTCTTATTTACTGAAATTATTATAAGTCAAAGATTCTTTTCTCTATAGCAACCAGCTATATCGTTTTTCAATTTAATTTTCTGCTTTGCCACCTCGAAGGATCGCGGCTGGCATGAAAGACGGCTATAATCCTGATATGATCCGGCTGTTCAATAAAGAATATTCCGTACGGGAATCTGCATATCAAAGCTCTGCGAATCTTTTTATAAACCTTTTGATAAATTTTAGGACTTCGTGCAATGTTTTGTATGCAGGCATCAACGCATAATAAGAATTCGCTGCCCAAACCTTCTATTTGTTTCTCATACCACAAATATGCCTGGGTTAAATCCGACTCCGCTTCGGTGGAAATAATAACAGGATTCATTTGGTCGATTTTTTTATGCGTTTTTTAACTACATCCCAAGGGCTGCCTGATTTAGGATTGCGATGATAGGCTTCCAACCTGCGATCTAATTCATTGAGCTGGGAATCCGTAACAGGTATCGCTTCGGGGCACTGTGCAATGCTGTCCCAAATATCTTCCACAAGTAGAATCCGTTCGGGAATATCGTATTGTAAAACTTTGGATAAAATCGATTTTTTCATATCCATATTTTAACACGTTTTTGCATTTATTGCAATATAAAGTTCGTCAGATTTATCACGGAACCATATATATTTATTAAAAATACCAAGAAATCTTGCGGCCTATTCAAATTCAGATGGGCACTTCTAAATAGGTTGAAAAGCTGTGCGGTTTTGGTACTTCCAGACCTTCTTGGTCCATTCCCTCCAGGTGAAATGCTACGGCGTCTTTCATATTCTTCTCAACTTCTTCTTTGCTGGAACCCGTGGCCACGCAGCCCGGCAAATCAGGAGAAAAAGCGGAATAGCCCGTATTGGTTTCTTCAATGACAACCAAATATTTCATTAGCTTGCTCATCTGGTTACGCATAGGCCAGTTTTTTCACTTCTTTTTCTATGCGGGCAGAAAGTCTGTCTGTCTCTACATCCAGATCATAATCCATTTGAAGCCCCAGCCAGAACTGTGGTGAATTGCCGAAATGCCGCGCTAAACGAAGGGCCGTATCTGCGGTTACGCTTCTTTTGCCATGAATGATTTCAATATCCTTGACCATTTGTAAAATTATAGCATAATCATTGCATTACATCGATAAACGTTTTCCTTGCTGTAATGATGAAAGAATTTTCAATAACAGATTTGGTGACAATAATAAGAGCTAAATCTCCGGCATCGCGCTCTAAGCACAACGTTTCTTCCTTCATCGGCGTAAGCACGGACTCGCAAACCACTAAAGTGGGTGACTGCTTCTTTGCGATCGCCGGCGAGAATTTCGACGGGCATGATTACGTCTCCGATGCCTTCGCAAAAGGCGCTGTTTGTGCCGTCATCAGCAAGGATATCGACGCGGAAAAATCCGCCGGCAAGTGCCTGCTTAAGGTCGATAATACCATTAGAGCACTCGGCGACCTCGCGAGAGAATATCGCCGGCAGGCCGGTTACAAAGTCGTCGCGATTACAGGCTCGGCGGGTAAAACAACCACGAGGCAAATCATTTATCACGCTTTGAATCGGCGGTTCGGCGTCTATCAGTCCCCGAAGAGCTTCAATAACGAGATCGGCCTGCCGCTGACGCTGCTCGGCGCCGGTTCGGACGACCAGATCGTTATCGCCGAACTCGGCAGCAATCATCCCGGCGAAATATCCTACCTGACCCGTATCGCTGAGCCGGATATCGCAGTGGTCACGAATGTTCACCCGGCCCACCTGGAAGGATTCGGTGACTTGCAGACAATTATTCAGGAGAAGTCATCCATATCCGAAGGACTAAGGCCCG
>CBDVBU010000450.1:0-2952 GCA_965372295.1 uncultured Phycisphaerae bacterium | reverse complement strand
AGAACGTCAGGACGGTGATCCCATGGAGGACGGCGATTCCATGGAGAAATAGGGTGCTCCCCTGGAGAAACAGGTTCGAGTATAAGGGCAAGTATGCGAGCAAGGAAGATATGGCTATCGCGGACGATGCCCTGAAGCATATCTTCGGCGGCCATCCCGGTGATTGGCCGATGCTATTCCCCGCTCAGCAGTTCGGCAAATACATCGACTGGAAGAGCAAAGAAGTCAAGGACAAGGAATGGATATGGCACTTCAACATGATGCCATTCTGGAAACCGTTGGCTCAAGCCTACTGGCACACGGGGGATGAGAAATACGCACGGGAGTTCTTCCGCCAGATCGATGACTGGATAGCGAAGAATCCACCCGACGGAAACCGTACAACATGGCGCCGGCTCGATGCCGGGGTAAGGGCCGGGTGGTTTTGGCCGGTTGCTTACTTTCACTGTCTCACTTCCCCGTCGCTTACCCCGCGCACGCATTCCCGCATCCTGCTGGGTTTCCACGAACACGCGGTCTTCCTGAATTCCAGTAACTTCAACCGCGGCAATTGGGGGATATACGAGGCCCGGGGGGCTTTCTTCATCTCGGTTCTGTTCCCTGAGTTCAGTAAGGCACGAGTATGGAGAGATAACGCTCTGGGACATCTCGCCAGGCAGATTCTTAAGGAAGTCGGGCCCGATGGGGGTTATATTGAAAAATGCCCACATTACCATATAGATTGCATCCACATATTTCAATCGGTACTGGATTTGGCACGGCTGAACGATATCAAGGTTCCTGAGAGTTACATAAAAAGTGTGGAAAAAATGTACGCGTTTCTTATGTGTACATCTCTGCCGAACGGAACTGCCCCACGCATAGGAGATTCATGGCTTGAACCGGTAAGGGAAATTCTTGCCGATGGTGCGAAGCGTTTTAACCGGAAGGATATGGAATTTGTGGCCACCGAAGGAGCCAAAGGGACTGCGCCTGAGGAAACCTCGGTTTGTATGGAATCCTCCGGGTTCAGTGTGATGCGGGACGGCTGGAATGAAAAATCTCAGTACCTGCTAATGAAGTGGAAGGATGGCGGCTGGCACTCGCATTTCGATGACTTGTCGATTATCCTGGCCGCAGGTGGTCGGATATTTCTTGACGATTCATCCACGATAGACTATTTCGGCGGCGGCAAGCTAAAATCGAACGCTACCTGCTCACATAGCACAATCGCGATTGCGGGAAAGAACCGCCCCTCCAGATTAAAGCAGACCAGGCTCAACCAATGGCTTCACGGCACGGACATCGACTATGTTGATGCAAGCGGCCCGGCTACCAAAAATGGTCACACTCACCGACGCAGGATCGCCTACGTCAGGGGCAAGTACTGGGTGATGATTGACGATGTTCGAGGTGAAAAGAAGGGGACCGACCAAGTGGATATGTATTTCCAGTTCGCGCCGAGCGAAGTGCGAGTTGACAGCCTTACTGCCCGGACGGATTTCAAGGAAGGCGCCAACCTCATGGTCAAGGTCATGGAAATTCCGGGCCTGACCGCACAACAGGAGGAGGGATGGATAGCGGTGGAGTACAATGTTGTCAAACCAAGGCCCCGCGTCCGATTCTCGGTAAACCGGCTTCCGGTGAAACTGACGAGTCTGCTCTACCCTTACGAGGGTGAAACGCCGAGCATTACTATGGAAAAAATGGCACTGCCTGAAAACCTTCAGGAGAAAGGTGTATTTGGACTTCGCATCAGGATAAACGGTAAGGAAGACCTCATCTTCTTTGCCCCGGAGGAATGCAAGTCTTCCTACCGGAACATCAAGCTCGTCGGACCGGTTGCTTATCACCCCGGAGGATAACCATTACTTGACGGCGTCTATTGCTCTATCGACTATTTGCTTGATCTCGGAGTCGATGTCTTCGGTGAACGGCCCGGGCAGGAAGAACTTCTGTGCGTCTCCGCCCTCATAGCCGCCTTCGCAAACGATGCGTTTGTCCGGAATGTACGCATCCACGTTGTTCGCATAGCCAATGACCATGGCCTGCTCGGTGCGGGCCATCGAGCGGAGCATCGGTCCCCACGGGCTGCAAACCTCCCCTTCCATACCGAAGATCGTAAGCTGGCTGCCAAGCTTCCAGACTTGTACGTCGTAACGAAAGCTTTCGCTGTGATCGGGCAAGGCCAGAAACTGTCTGGCGACCCAGGTATAGTAACGCTACTTCGACCCGGTATAAGCCTCGCGTTCGACCTCCTCTTGCGACCAACGCTCGCCGAAGCTGAGTTGTCCCGTCGCCAGCGAGCAGGCCAACCGGACAACAAGAACCGCTGGAACGTTCATCCCTTCAATGCTGAATTCATGTTCTCATCGGTCCCGGTGCCACAAACGCCGGCCCCGACGTGCGTCGGACGCGGTAAGCTCCTGTGGCAGCGGGAGTTCATTGGCGAGTCAACACAGCGCAGCCGCGCGGCTCGAGCTGAAGTAGGAGGGGTTTGTCCGCCTTCGTCATGACAGTTGCGGCTCTTGGCGTCAGCAGCCGACCGGATGACCAATCGGGAATGCTGGCGTCGGTCTTCGAGTCAGAGAGGTTTGCGACCACCAGGTAGGGCTTGCCGTCTCGGCCACGGACCTGCCAGGCGCGAGCCGTGCGACTTACCTTTGCTTCGTGGCACTCGCCGACGAGTCGTTCCGTCTCCGCCGCATCCGTATCGGTAACGAACGCGAGAGAGGCCGTGAAAATCTCTTGTCCGGGCTCGTAATCGCGAGGCCGTAGCGAACAGGCCACCAGACGTACTGTCTGGCCGGAGTGGACGCCGTACGAGCTGCGTTCGGCCACCGGCGCGCCTTTCTCATCGACCTTGTCGAGCAATTCACACGAGACCCGGGCGGGCCGGCCGATCGACACCACGCCCAATATCCCGTCGACGTTGAACCATGGCGTCGGCACGTCGTGAACGTGGCGGCACTC
>CBDVBU010000449.1:0-2957 GCA_965372295.1 uncultured Phycisphaerae bacterium | reverse complement strand
ATGGAAGAAGTGTTCCATTGCGATTGATCATTTGCCTGCCGGTTCTATATCGCTGATACGGAAAACATACGCGTATTGGCCCTTTATTTTGTTCGTATCGAACTCGGGGACCGTTATGACCAGATTATTGCCATCTGCCTTCCAGGTCAGCTTTTCTTTTGTTTCCAAAAGGATTACTTCCGTACCATTACCCGGCGTAATATCCTTTAAGATTAACTCTTTGCCGGGCCACCTGGGCGTAATCGCATACAGATTTTTGTTCTTAAATGTGAACAGCACTTCCTTAAAGGCCTGTCCCTCAGGCGGAGCAATGGTTTGCTCTAAGATATTGAACCGGGACATGTATTCCTTTCTCTCGGTCTTCGGAATACTGCCCGTACTCCACTGACAAGGCACTTTCCACATGCGCGTACCGTAGATGGCCTGGCCATTTGTATTGAGCCATGCCCCTATCTGCAGCAGTCGTTCCTGCATTATCACAGGAATCCTACCGTCGGCACTCGGCCCGATATCCAGGCAGAGATTCCCGCCACGACTCACGACGTCGATCAGCATGAGAACCAGTTCCTGTGCGGATCGATAATCCTCTATATTTTCGGCGCGGTTGTAGCCGTAGGAGAAACCCATGCCGCGATTCTCTTCCCACGGGTGCGAGTCGTCGTCCATTCCGGAGCCGTATTCGGTCGTGTAGAATCCGCCGTGCTTGTGCCTGATCCCTTTGCCCCAGCGGTCATTGATGACAAGGTCCTTTTCATTCGGCGCGTTGTTGAACAGCCAGGCCAAAAGCTCGGGACTCCTCCACTTTTCCCAACCCATTTCCCATTCACCGTCCGACCAGATTATATCCGGGCGATATCTCGTAACAAGGTCTTTGAACTGGGGGAACATGTGCTCTTCGACAAAGCGCTGCCTGTCGCTCTGCCACAAAGGATGATACCATTCATACAGAGAGTAATAGAGCCCGACCTTGATGTTCTTCTTGCGAACTGCTGCGGCAATATCCCCTACGATGTCCCGCCTGGGGCCGACCTTGACAGGATTATAGTTCTCGCCGTAGGTATGTTCTGCTTGGCGGCTGGGCCACAGCGTGTACCCCGAGTGATGCTTGGTAGTAAGCACAATGTACTTTGCCCCCGCTTTCTCAAACAGGTCGGCCCATTCATCCGGATTCCACAGCTCGGCCTTGAACATGGGGGCAAAGTCTTTGAACTCGAAATCCTTGCCGTAAGTCCTGACATGGAAATCGTACACCTTGCCCTCAAATGCCTTCTCCCGGAGCCAGTACTGATACCATTCGGCGTACTTGCCCTTCGGAGTCCACGCCGGAACCGAATACAAGCCCCAGCAAATGAAAACACCGAATTTAGCGTTTGTGAACCACCGTGGTGTCGGGCGGGCGTCGATAGACTTCCAACTCGGCTGGTACTGCTGTTGTCCGGCGGCAAACTGCGTTTGCAGCAAAAAACCGAGGAAAAACAGGATGTATACAATCTTTCTCATTTTCATTCTCCATTATTCACAGTTACTTATATTAAGATGGTCAAGGTTAATTTCAACAATATTTTCATCAATAGAATCAAGCGGGCGCCCGATACATGTTGTAAGAGAATGTTTCAAGAGATTTTCCTTGACGGGAAGGTAGCGGATTTGGTATAAATAAGTAAGGAAAGTGTTGTGTCGGCACTGAACGCGCATCTATGGATTCTGGTCTTCCTGCGGACGCAATTATTGTACTCAAACTGACCGATTCGCGCTGTCATCCCTGCGAAAGCAGGGATCCAGGGGCGTTACGGATTTAGTGGATTCCCGCTTTCGCGGGAATGACAAATAGGATTATGTTGTTGTCATTGAACAACTTATGTTTGTTTTTGAAGGAGGACTATTATGTCTAAGAAATTGATTTATTTGGTTTCCTTCGTTTTTATGCTTGGGCTGATTCTGACAAGTGCAGGTAAAGCTGCCGACACTGATCTGGTTGGCTGGTGGAAGTTCGATGAGACATCCGGAACCATCGCACACGATGCAAGCGGCAATGGGAACGACGGCACCCTCAAAGGTGATCCAATATGGGTGGTTGGAAAGATAGCTGGAGCGCTGCAGCTCGACGGTGACGGCGACTATGTGGATGTCGGCAGCGTGGGGATAAGTGGGACTGATCCGAGAACTATCGCCGGGTGGGCCAGGGCAAGCACCACAGCCATACCAAGCTGGACGACTGTTTTCGGCTTCGCCCCGGATGGCAGCACAGATGGCACGTATTTCGATGTGGAGGTGGACGACGCGGGCAACTATGTTGGCCACATTTATGGCTGGGAAGCTTTCATCTGTGCCGTGGACACGCAGTGGCACCATTTTGCCGCTACTTACGACGGAACCGCGGGCAGTTGGTATCTGGACGGCCAGTTAATTGGCAGCGATGCCGGCGCTATAGCCACTATCGACCAGGTGAGAATAGGCGCGAGACTCAGCAATTCTCATTATTTCCCCGGCCTCATTGACGATGTCCGCATCTATAACAAGGTGCTAACGTTAGCCGAGATAAAAAAGCTTATGTCTGGCCCAAGGGCCTATGATCCCACCCCTGCTGACGGTACCCTCTATAAGGATACGTGTGTGATCCTCGGCTGGTCGCCGGGAGAGACTGCGGTTTCGCACGATGTGTACTTCGGCATCAGTTTTGACGATGTGAATGATGGAACCAATGAGACATTTCAAGGCAACCAGGCCACAACGTATTTTTTAGTTGCCGGTTCTCCCGGATCTCCCTATCCGGACGGTCTCGTTCCGGGCACAACTTACTACTGGCGAATCGATGAAGTCGAAGCAGGCGGCACCACAGTACACGAAGGCGATATCTGGAGCTTTACAGTTCCAAGCAAGAGCGCCTACTCCCCCAATCCCGCTGATGGCGCCGAGTTCGTAGATCCTAACGAGATCCTTAGCTGGACACCGGGCTT
>CBDVBU010000448.1:0-2974 GCA_965372295.1 uncultured Phycisphaerae bacterium | reverse complement strand
CTGCCCGTTACTTATGCGTTTCGTACGCAGCAAGGCAGTGTCGGCATTTTGCAAATACTGAAGATTGAGTTGCGACAAGGGATTAACATCAGATATAAGATTCTTGCTTTTGGGCCAGAAACGGGACATGCTGAGGTTGAAAAGAATTAAGTAGTGGTAAAACTGGATTCCCGCTTGCGCGGGAATGACAATACTATGAGTTCTGAACTCTTAATAAAAAATGGCCGGGTTATCGATCCGGCGAACGGCTTTGATGAAAAATGCGATTTGCTTATCATAGATGAGAAAGTCGATGATAGTTGAGAAAATAGTCGTATGGATGTAATTAAGTCTAAAAATGATGTGCCCATCAGATTGCCGGAGGAAAGATGGTTTCACATCACAGAAGAGCACTCTGAGATGGCCGGTTATTATTTTGAAGTTCTTGAGGCAGTGGCGCAACCCGAGGCAATTTACGAGGGCAGGGCAGGCGAATGTTTGGCTGTAAGAGAAGTAGAAAAAGATAAATACATTGTGGTAATATACAAAGAGGTAAGCAGCAAAGATGGATTTATCATCAGCGCCTTTTTGACAAAGCGAAAAAGGCAACTCGAAAGGAGACGAAGGCTATGGCCGCGATAGAGATAGAAAGAATGTTAACCCTTGTGCCTCAGTTATTAGAGATTCCTCACAGCAGGATTTGGACGACATATGATAAGCAAGCGGATGTGCTCTATGTTAATTTCAAGAAGCCGAGCCACGCTGATGATTCGCAGCTCACAGATGATGACATCATAGTCAGGTATGAGGAAGGACAAATTGTAGGCATCACCATACTGAATGCAAGCAAAAGGACGATCCGGTGACTGATACGGTGTATAACACAGCCCTTACAACTCGACTCGTTTGCCCGGGTGCGTTGGGCAGCAGAAATGCGCTGAAGGTTACAAGCCCATAAAATAATTATGAACACTAAACTATTGATAAAGAATGGTCGGGTAATAGACCCCGCAAACGGCGTCGATAAAAAGTGCGATGTGCTTATCGTCGATGAGAAAATTGTGGAGGTTGGAGAAGAAACTCAAAACTCAAAACTCAAAACTCAAAACTATGAAACGGTTATCGATGCGGCCGGCAAATTAGTCGTGCCGGGTCTAATTGATATCCACGTTCACTTTCGCGAGCCGGGTGATGAAGAGGAAGAGACGATAGCGAGCGGCTCTATGGCTGCGGTGGCGGCAGGATTTACATCGGTCGTTTGTATGCCGAATACGAATCCCGTGATAGAGAGCGAGACCGATATCGAATACATCCATCGAAAAGCAAGACAGGCCAGAAAAACCCACGTTTACACAATGGGTGCTATCACGAAGGGACTCCAGGGTGTTGAGCTTGCTGAGATGGGATTTATGGCTGAGGCCGGCGCGGTCGGTTTTACCGATGACGGCAGGGGGGTGCAGGATCCAGCCGTTATGTTGCGGGCTTTGAAATACGCTGCCATGTTCGATGTGTTTATCGCGCAGCATTGTCAGGATGACGCGATTGCAGGCGAAGGCGTGATGAACTCGGGGTATTACTCGACAATCCTCGGCCTGCCGGGATTAGATCCGCTTGCGGAAGAGGCAATGTTGTGGCGGGATATTCAGCTTCTCAAAAAGACCAACGTCCGTTACCACGCCCAGCACATTTCAACTGCCGGGGCGGTTGAACTGATAAGGCAGGCGAAGAAAGACTCTCTGCCGATTACCTGCGAGGTTACGCCGCATCATTTGCTTTTAACCGAGGAATGCTGCGCCGAATATGACACGAACTACAAGGTCAATCCGCCTTTGCGGTCGGCCAAAGATGTCGAGGCCCTCAAGCAGGCGATTGCCGACGGGCTTATCGATGCTCTGGCGACCGATCACGCGCCGCACCTGCAAAGCGAGCGGGAGATCGAGTTTCTGACTGCTCCTTTCGGCATCGCGTCCCTTGAGTGTGCCCTGGCACTGTACGTCAAAGCACTGATTGAGCCGGGTATCCTGGACTGGCCGGGCCTGATTCGACTGATGACGGAAAAACCGGCGAAGATAATCGGCGTTGACAAAGGCGCGCTCGGCAAAGGCAAACAGGCCGACGTGACTATCATCGACCCGAACGCCGAGTACAAGATTGACGTGAACACATTCCACTCCAAGAGCCGAAACTGTCCCTATCATGGCTGGAAGGTCAAAGGTAAAGTCGAAAAAACCATCGTCGGCGGCGAAATAAGGTTCGAAGTGTAATTTCATATATGAATCGAGAAGAATTATTAGAACAGGTCAAGCGTGCTGTCAGTGAAATGGAGCCTGACGCTGAAATCATCCTTTATGGATCCCGTGCCCGTGGGGATTCACGAGTACAATCAGATTGGGATTTTCTCGTTCTGCTTGATGGCCCTGTTGATGATGAACGTACGGACAAGATACGACATCGCCTCTATGAAATAGAATGGGAGAGGGATGAAGTTTTGTGCTGTATCGTACGCAATCGACAAGAATGGAATAGTCCTCTTTGGAAGAATATGCCGTTTCGTCAAAATGTCGAGTATGAGGGGATAGTATTATGACCGAATCAAACGGCGAGTTGGTTTCATATCGTCTCCAGAGGGCACGCGAAACACTCGCGGATGCGCGTATTCTGGCCGATGCCGGCCGTTGGAATCCGTGTGTGAATCGACTTTATTACGCTTGCTTTTATGCCGTCTCGGCCCTTCTTATCCGAGAGGGTTTGTCTTCCACTAAACATACTGGATTACGAAGTCTTTTTAATCGGCATTATGTCAAAACGAACAAGGTGCCTAAAGACAAAGCTCGGTTTTTTAACGACCTTTTTGAGCGGCGTCAGGAAGGTGACTACGTGGATTTTGTGAGTTTTGAAGAATCTCGGGTTTTACCGTGGCTCCCTGAAGCCGAAGCGTTTGTTCAGAATCTTGCCGATCTTATAGAGAAGTGTAAAGAATGATTTTCTCTTAAAT
>CBDVBU010000447.1:0-3013 GCA_965372295.1 uncultured Phycisphaerae bacterium | reverse complement strand
ATCAGGTTGTGTAGAGGACTTTCACCTCCAAGTTGCCGAACATGCTCGGCACACAGAAAAAGGGCTGTGAGCGATAAGTGCCCACAGCCCGGATTTGAAATTTTATAAATGTTACTAAGTTACTACGGACAATTCTCAAGCCAATCGGATACGTAAGCGGCCAGGTCGTTCATGTCGATTTTTCCATCGCCGTTATAATCTTTACATATCGAGCAGGTGATATCCGAGGTGAAGTAGTAATCTTCCGTTTCGCCAATCTCGTATTTTGCCTGTGGTCCGGAGCCGCCATTGCCTTTCGCTCCGGGATTACTGCCGCCCCTCCAGGGCTGGCCTGAAAGAGTGATTCTCATCCAGATCTCTTCGGTGCCGTTATTCGGATGCCAGGGCATGATCGCCGGTGTAGTAATCCGGTTGATTCCGGCCGGCAGATTGAAAAGGAACTGGTTCTGTACCGCCCACTCCGGCGCGGGACCTTCAGGACAATCAAGAGTATCGTCCCAGTCGCCATCCCGGTTCCAATCGATCCAGACATTTACCCAAAGATCGGTGTCCGGCTCGATAACATTGACAGTATAGTCAAACGTGGACCAGCGGCAATTCGGCAGACTGAGCGGGAAGTCAACGCCGTCATCGCCCTGATCCCGGTTCGGCCTATCGGCTGGGGGCCTGATATTGTTGACGCCATCCTCGTCGGGGCCGGTGTCGGCTTCGGTTTCCCGGGTGATCTTTTTGCCCAGAAATGCCACTGCCTGAGCGTTCACATGGACCGGTCCGTAAGGCCCGGTACCGGTGCCATCGCTGTAAACAGTGGGGTAATGGGCCTGGACAACAACCGGCAACATTCCCTGCGAGGGGTATGCCATCATAGCAACGCCGTAGTTGTTCGTGCTGTCCGGAGCGTCGCCAAGGTCCGGTTTATTTGGAACCACGACTCCCTCGCAGCTAATACTCAGCAGACCTTCGCCGGTCTCAAAGGCGTAGCCCCCAATCTCGATCAGGTACTGGCTGCCGGCGGTCGCGGCAAAGGTGATCTCCGACTGATAAGTGTTGCCGGCATCATCGTTGCATTCGATCAAATCCTCCGAAGCCGGATAGCATTCGCACCCGTCATAGACGGCGAGCATCGTATCGTAGCTGCTGCCGGCCAGGCTGACGGTGACATCACCCGTACACGTGGCGGTATAGCAGTACCAGATATTCGGACTTCTCATGCAGAGGCCCGAGCCGTCAAAAGTCGCGTTAGTTGTGCTGAATGCCAGGTTCTTTACATCGCCGACCGGCTTTGCATTTTCGCAGTCGTCTTTGGACGACGGAGGGGGCTGTATTCCCTCACAACTGATACTCAGCAAACCCTGGCCGGCTTCGAGGCCGTAGCCCCCAACCTCGATCAGGTATTGGTTGCCGGCGATGGCATCGAAAGTAATTTCCGACTGACGAGAGTTTTCGATGTCATCATTGCACTCGATCATATTTTCCCATGCCGATAAACAGTCGCACCCGTCATAGACGGCGAGCATGGTGTCGAAGCTGCTGCCGGCCAAACTTACGATTACCTCACCCGTGCAGGAAGCGGTATAGCAATACCAGAGATTCGAACTGTACATGCAGTGGTGTGGGCCGTCCGCCGTCGCACTGATTGTGTCGAACGGAAGGTTCGTTACCTCAGCGATAGGCTTTGCGTTATAGCAATCGTCATTATTGTGTGCCGGCGGCTCGCCTTCGGAACTGATAGTTAGCACTCCCTCACCGACTTCGTCGGAGTTGTAACCCAAAACCTCGAACAGGTATTGGTTGCCGGCGGTTGCCTGGAAGGTGATCTGAGACTGAAGAAAACCGCCGAAGTCGTCATTTCGCTCAATGATATCACCCAGCTTCGGATAACAATCGCCGGTATCATAGACGACCAGCGCGGTGTCATATTCACTGCCAAGGAGGCTGACAGTAACTTCACCTGTGCTCCATGCCATATAACGATACCAGAGGTTTGGGCTGGTGAAGAAATGACCCGGGCCGTCGAACGTCGCACAGATGGTGGTAAACGGCAACTCTATTACGTTTCTGACCCGCCTGGCGTTAATGCAGTCGTCGTTCGCCGGCTGAACGGACTGTGGGTCACAACTGATAGCGATCGTGCCCTGGCCTTTTACCGAGGGATTGAATCCACCAATCTCAATCAGGTACCGGCTGCCGGCCTTTACAGGAAAAGTAATTTGCGATTGTTGACCATGAAAGTCGTCGTTTTTTATGATCAGGTCTTCCAGGATCGGATAGCAATCGCACCCGTCATAGACGGCGATTTTGGTGTCGAAGTTACTGCCTCGCAGGCTGACGGTAGCACAACCGTTACACGTAGCAGTATAACAGTACCATAGGTTCGGACTTCTAATGTAGTGCCCGGGGCCATCGAACGTTGCACGTGTTGTGTCGAATAACATGCTTATTACGTTAGTGACTGCTTTTGCGTGGTTGCAATCATCATTGGGAGGAATAATTCCAACGCCCGATGCGGCGTTTGCGGCGCCAAGCACTAATACCAATCCGCAAGCCAAAACTAATTGTGATCTAAACCGTTTCATAATTGAATCCTCCAAAATGTAAAAAAACCAATTTTTTTATATTTCAGCCCCACATACGTTACCTTCCTTGTTATCTGTGGAACCACAAAAACATTGAGAAGTACTCCTTTTTTTCTGCTTAATGGCCTATATTACAGTGCCACTTTGCACCTCATGTGTAACGTTTTTTATATCGACATTTTGGGCTTGATTGTTTTTTCAGGAGAACTTTGGAGCGTATCTTTGTGTGGACAAACGCGACTCCGAGATGAAAAAAAACTATTTCATGCTAAGTTTGCCGACCACACACTAAGCGAGGCCGGCAAACTCAGCTTCAAGGAGAGGGATGTGAGTTACTTTTTTGTATTTCCGACACTTTCTAATTCTGTTTTTGTGTTTTCTTATTCCATTGCTACTTATCGGACTAATCAAACTACAATTAAGTGCCAGCATTGATA
>CBDVBU010000446.1:0-3039 GCA_965372295.1 uncultured Phycisphaerae bacterium | reverse complement strand
TTTGCCGACTTTTTGAGCTACCACAAGCCGAACCTGTTAAAACTCGACAGAACCATGCTATACGAACTTGGTACGCCACAGGTATTGTATCTCTGGAGCGCATACTGATAGCCCCAGATTTTCTCGAATACTAATTTGATGCAGTAACTACTGCGGAATTCTTCGACGCTGCGGCCTTTAAGATTTCAATGAAATGCTCGACCATCATCACCGCAGGCCACGTTTGCACGGAACGCTCGAGATTCTCTTGCGCCCAGGGAAGCGCCAAAGGTAACATTACAGACTCGACGTTTGACTGCTCAAGCTCAGCGGTCAATTCAGCAAGACACTCAAGAACACTTACCGGTATCTGGACTATATGACTCGATTCTCTATCCCCGTCTGGCATCGAGTATTGAGTATCGCAGAATATTGCCGAGCCTGTTACCATATGCTCACGGCAGGCTATCGGTCTTTGCTCATACGAAATGCATATGTTATTCGACAAAAACGGACAGGGCAGCCTGAGTCCCGCGTACCATCTACTGAGCCGGCTTATTTGGCTTTGGCTTTTTGTCTGTGTCGATTCGTTTATATCAGAACCTTCGGGCCTTTCATCGAGGATCTTTTTTGCTGCATAAAGACACGATTGCAGTACGGATTTGCCTTGCTCTGCCGGCATAGCCAGCACCTCTTGTCTGAGACGGAAAACCTCTGGAATCGACAAGGGAACCAGGTAGCTGCAGCACGCCGAGCAGCCTTTACAGCAGAAGACAGATTTTCCGCCGGCACCAAGCCTGTCCGATACTATCATCGCCAGTTTGGTTGAAAGTGCTCGTGCAAATGGAACTATTTCTGACAGCCTGGCATGTCTGTCGGCAACGTTAATTTGAAAGCGTACCGGTTCTCCGAGAATATCAAGCTCAAGGCCCACAGTCTCCACCCTGCAGCCAAAGCTTTTGTCTATTCCCTCACGCTCGCAAAGCACCATCAAAGGCGGATTTTCAGCCATTGATAACCCTCTCCCGCTACTGTTGCTAATCCGCAATCCTCCCTTGCAGTTCTTAGACGGAAAATCCTCTCTCCGACACAACTCCTCACAATAGAGATACTTGATATATCGGCTGAGTTATGGTCGTACTTAAGTCGGCAATTTGAGCAGTGTTGTGCCGACAACTTTTTCGGTCTCACTCATAGCCAAAATGATATAATTTGAAGAAATTGGAAAATAGATCGATTGAAGCGGCGAAGCGCATCTCGGGCAGGAACTTTACTGTAAATGTTGTCTTGCCTGACCTGTTAGGATCGGCGATGATATACATTTCGGATTGAAGACCGATATTAATGTTTTACTGCCATGGTTAAACATGATAATATCAACATATTGACGGACAATCAGACTGTATAGTTGGGGTAGTAGAGAAAGGCGATATGCATGAAAAATGTTCAGTCGAGTTACAAACAAGCCGAAATATAGGATAAGATCAAATCGTTATAAATGATAAGCAAATTTTTTAGGAGATATGAAATGAAGCGGTATGTTTTGTTGAGTGTTTTGCTGGTGAGTATGTTCGCTTGCACGGCGGTTCTCTCTCAGGAGTTCGAGCCGGAGGATATGGAAATCCGGATGGAAATGCAGGAAATGCATGAACGGGAGATGGAGTTGCAGCAGCGCGAAGCTAAAACGAACATGGAGCGAGAGATGCAGAAGCTTGAGCTGGAGCAGCGAAGGCTGGAGCTGGAACGTGCACGCGAGGATGATGACGACGGTTGCGAATGCGGCGGCGGACTTGTCCTGCTACTGCTTATATGTGCGATTGTCCATATTCTCGTGGCGATTTGGGTTTACATGGATATACGCCAATTGAACCGCGGCTCCGGGATATGGATTGTTATCGCCCTTCTGGCCGGACTGCTCGGGGCGTTGGTTTACGCAGTCGTCCGCATTGGTGATAGTCGGCAAAAGGGATCCTGACCGGCACGCGACTGATTTAGCCATAAGCTGATGTTAGCTGAGGTTTTGCCCTAACTTAAGTTGGAGGCGTCTATTCTCAGAAAACAGACTTTATGGCCGTACCTGTGACGGCTCAAGGAGTTGTTGCGCTCACAAAACAAACATTTCCTAAAAAAATGATTATGCCATAAGGAAAATCGGTTATAATGCTCAGGCGTTAGTTCGTAATGTATTGTTCTTAGTTCATAATATTATTCAGGAGCAGATATGTCAGGTCATTCACACTGGGCTGGTATAAAACATAAGAAAGCGGCTGTGGATGCAAAACGCGGCAAGGCCTGGAGCAAAATCGCTCGAATGATCATCGTAGCGGCCAAACAGGGCGGCGGGGACCCCTCTGCGAACCTAACGTTGCGATATGCGATCGATAAGGCCAAGGCGGCAAATATGCCCAAGGACACAATCGAGAAGGCGGTCAAAAAAGGCACCGGCGATCTGGGAGGGGCAAGTTATGAAGAAGTGCTGTACGAAGGCTATGGCCCGAGCGGCGTCGCGATTATGGTCGAGGCACTGACGGACAACCGCAATCGGACGGGACCGGAAGTTAAGAAGCTGTTCGAGAAACACGGCGGCTCGCTCGGAACAAGCGGGTGCGTCAACTGGATGTTCACGAAGAAGGGATTGATTACAGTGAACTCTGCAAATACCGACGAGGAGCAGCTACTTGAAATTGCTTTAGGTGCCGGTGCTGACGATATGCAGGCCGTGGGAGAAGTTTTCGAGATAACCTGCGAGCCGGGTGCTTATGATGAATTGAAAAAGGCCCTGCAGGAGAAGGAAATACTAATCGAGGTCGCTGAAATTTCTATGGTGCCTCAGACTACGATCGACATCGCCGATGAGCACACGGCAAAGAGAATAATTTCGCTGATGGAAGCTTTCGAAGATCACGATGACGTGCAAAATACGTATGCAAACTTCGACATACCAGAGGAGATAATCGCTCAAATCTCGTAGCTCATATTCCGTCTTACGCCGCCGTTGCGATTATGGCTAACCCAACTTTCACGGTTGAGCGTTAAAAACGAGTTTTTTACAAAATCTTT
>CBDVBU010000445.1:0-3088 GCA_965372295.1 uncultured Phycisphaerae bacterium | reverse complement strand
GCACGGGCATCCTGCCCGTGGAAAAAAGCCAATTTGCAGGGCCAGAGCCTGTCCTGAGCGAAGTCGAAGGGATGGCCCTGCAACACATGGGCAAGATGCCCATGCCACGACAAAGAGGCTTATCACACACGCCACGGCGAGCGCATTGCACGGAAGAGCAACCGGTTCGCCGCATCGTCACTTTGAAATTCCTCCCTAACCGGGTCCCACTTCAGCGACCTCTGCAGCTTATGTGCGATAATCGTCAGATGTCCCAGTGATGCCGAACGATGGCCGAGTTCCGCATCACAACTCGGCCGGCGTCGCGTCCGAATGCAGTCGAGCCAGTTAGCATGATGATTATTCTGACCGATATTGACCTGTCGCGTCCTCAGCTTCATTTCTTCGAATAGCGTCTCAGGGCCGCCCTCAATGAGGCCGCCTGTTGACATCGACGTCACCCAGCCGCGTTCTCCGACGAAAACGCCGCCGAAGTTCCCCGCCAATCGTGCCGTTGCAGGAACCGCTTTATAGACGTCCTTCACTATCCCCCAGTGATCGACAAGATGCAGGAGTGTCCCGTTGGCGTACCTGCAGGTCAGCGTGGGGAATTCTCCGCTGCTGGGATGAACGAACTCCACCGGCCCGCTTTCCTCCATACCCAGCGCATACTGAATTACATCGGCGCTGTGAGAATGATGCCATGTTACCGAAGCCGCTCCGAAATCCTCGCAGAATGCCCAGGGTACGACGCCGGGCGAAGGATTCAGGTGATAGCCGGGATTATAAGGGTGCCAAAGGGCCGGCCCGACCCAGAGGTCCCAGTCTAATCCATCCGGCACAGGCTCGGCCGGGAGGATTATATCCAGGGGCGTGTAGGACTTGCCGGTATTCTCGACGTCCATCAGATGCCGGTATGGTTTGAAGCGAGCTGCCCCGAAGAAACCGCCCAGCCTGGTCCACTGAGTGAAGACATGTTTGACCTTTCCGAGTCCGCCCGAGCGTACGAAATTACAGACCTGCCGGATCGTCGGAATGGAACGGTATTGTGTGCCGGTCTGGAATACCCGGTTATACCTGCTCACCGTTTCGGCTAATCGGCGGCCCTCCCGTACCGTTATCGATATCGGCTTCTCGCAATAGACGTCCTTGCCGGATTTAGCCGCGTCAATTGCAATCAATGTGTGCCAATGGTCCGGCGTGACGATAACCACGGCATCAATATCATTCCGGGCCAGCAGCTCGCGATAGTCATTATAGGCGGCACAGCCTTGATAAGTCCCGCTTGCGCGGTCTGCGGCGTATTTTTCCTCCACGCGGTGCTTGCCGTCTTCACATCGCACACGATCTACATCGCATACAGCTAACACTCTGACTTCGCTGTCACCGATCAGCCGGCGCAAGTGGCCGCTCCCCATCAATCCTTTGCCGATTAATCCCACTGTAATCCGCTCGCTCGGCGCTGTGTTTCCATCTGCACCGCGGGCCGGGGAGGGAACGATCCAGGGCGCGGCGACAATCCCTGAAAGTGCAGCCGTGCGGCCAAGAAACTCACGCCGGGTGATACGCCGAGTATCTGTTGCTTTGGAATTTTCCGCTCTTGTCATAGCTCACCTCGTTGTGCAAGTTCCATGCTTATCTCGTTGAAAAAATCGATAGATTGACTTATCGCAGGCATCGATTCGAACCAGTTGTAGGAATATTCAAGCCCAAACATGGTGGGCCTGATGCCCAGGCGGTGGATTTCCTCGATAAATTCTTTCGTCTTGCCGGCGCCGGTGCCCCAGGGGACATCGTGACCTTCAGGGCTTAGCTCGTGCAAGTCGTGCATTTGTACGGTTATCAGGCGATCCTTGAGCGTGTTCAAAGCTTTGATTGGATCAATGCCGGAACGTATCCAATAGCCCATATCGCCACAGGCCCCGATTCGTTTGCTGCGGCCCCGGCAGACCTTCATAATCCCTTCAGGATTCCAATACTGCGGCGAGGCCTTCCGGTCGTGATTGTGAATAGCCACGTTGATGTCATAGTCGTCGCAGAACTTTTCGATTGTATCCAGAGCATCGACAGACGGCTCCGACAAGAACGTTTCGATGCCGATCTTTCGCCCGAACTCGAACACCTTGCGGCAGCCGATCTGGTCGCCGGGGATGTCGTGATAGTAATACGTCAGGAGACGAACGCCAGCCGAATCCAGTTTAAGCCGGATTTGTTTCAACTCGTCGTTGGTCAGGTTGGGATCGAAGTTCCTGGGAATTTCCTTGCTGACCTTCTGGAAACTCAGGCCGCCCATATAGGGCAGGCCGAGCCTGGCCGTTCGTTCGATCGCCTCGAAGAGCGTGTATTTATGAAAAGTATAAGCCTCGATACCGAGACGCCAGTCTAACTTCTCCTGCGCTCGAATTGCGGGCGTCAATTTACTGCTGGGAGTTGTCGGCCCCGGCAGATCGCCGAGCGCGAACTGAGTGGCCGCCAGATAAAACTGCAGCATCTTCGGGTCCCAGAATACGTAGGGATTATGTGCAATCGTGCAGTAGAAAACGCGTCCCCGGCCGTACTGCCGTACCCACGCCAGGGCGTAGTCATCGTCTTCGCGGAAACAATTGCCGCGAGGTTGTCCATCGAATTTTGTTTTCTCTGTGTCGATACTGAATAGTACACGCACCCTGTCCCTCGAATAAGGCTCGTGGACGCGAAAGAACTCGTCCCGGTATTCGAAGTCCTGGCCGCCGAAAGGTTGATTGACGGGGTGGTTAGGATCATCGAGTTTTATAAAAACGTGTTCCTTGCTGTCGAGGTGGTTGGCGCCGCGCGCACCGAGCATGATACCGAACTCCGGCCAGTCTTCATGTGCGCCGGGCCAGCGGGTAAAGGCCACTGAAGTGCCGTGGACACCGAGGAGTCCGCCGCCGCCGTAAACAAATTCGAGCAGGCTTTGTCTCAATCCTGCATCTTCGAAGAGATTACCCACCGTATTGTTCAGAAAGACGGCGTCAAACTGTTTCAAATTATCCGGCTTGAACACGGAAGGATCCTTGCTGATAACCGTCTCGAACGCTCCGGTCTTTTTGCCCATCAGCGTGAAAGCCAGATTGGCCGTCGGGATGGA
>CBDVBU010000444.1:0-3101 GCA_965372295.1 uncultured Phycisphaerae bacterium | reverse complement strand
ACGGCAAGCACAATAATTGTTCGAGTTAAATATCTCATTTTCCGATCCTTTCATTTTAAGGTTCAATTCTCAGATATATCCGGCGCCGAGCCTGCTCGCTCAGTGCCCAATAGTTCATCCGTCCGGGCGGCAAGTGTCACCAGGCCATTGCCAAAACGGGATTCAATATAGTCAAAGGCTTCCGCCATCCTCCGTCGGTCCTGCACTCGGGCGGCTTCGATTAAGCGGATTAGCTCCATCAGGCGCTGATCCGTGCGTGTACCCGAAGCTGCAAGGGTCTGGGCGGCGAATTCCGTCAGGTCCCGGCGAACCTGCCGGGCAAGCTCATCTTTAACGCTGGCATGGCTCGCCGTGAGAGCCGACTGCCAGCGGTCGTCCATCTCACTGAACAGTTCCTGGCGAATCACCGGCACGAGCGACGATTTCAACGAGCTTTCCAGAGCAGCCTGAAGCTCCTGCACGTCCAGCGGCTCCGGTGCTGAGAAACGCCCGCCGATATATCCGGCGCCAATCATCAACACCGCCGCGGCAGCCAGTTTCATTAGCCTGCCGATCAACGATGGTGGGGCAAGCCCCACCCTACGCTCTTTGTCAGCTATCAGAGCATCCCGAACCCGCTGCATGGCATGGTCGGCAGCTTCCTTTGACGGCTCGACCTGCGAGAGACGTTTCAGGCGGTCGTGAATTTGGTTTTCATCGATCTGAGACATTGTGTATCTCCTTTTTGGAAGATTTATGTTCGTTGGATCCAAGGACATCCCGAAGGTGATGTATGGCCCTGGAGCACAAGGCCCGGACCTGATGGGATGTCTTGCCTAACTGTTCTGCGATATCATCGTAGGATTCCTGCTGGAGGTATCGCATGACAAGCGCTTCGCGGGATGCCTTCTTTAGTTGGCCGACCGCATCCAGCGTTTCCTGTAGTTCTTCCGAGTGGATGAGTTTGCGTAGAGGTGAATCGTCATTAGAAACCGGCTCGCTGACCTGCCCCATCGACATAATAGTTCGCTTTTGACTTCGCCGCCAGTCAAAGGCCAGATTGATCGCCGACCTGCGGGCGTAAGCGTTCCAATTGGCAACGTTGCTGATGCCTCTCGAATTATTAAGTTTTATGAATAATTCCTGCATAAGTTCCTCGGCGACATCTTCGCGCAATGTCAGCCTAGTCAAAAGCGTGTACAAATCCGCTCCCGATTTGTCCAACAACTCCAAAAGCTCTTTCTGCCGGCTTCTCAAATAACCTCCTGAGGTTCATATTTTATGACTTCACTATTATAGACGAAAAAGACCGCCCCGGCGCAACTTCTTATTTGGGAGAAATTTTTACAACCGGTGCCGGCACCGCGCAAATAAAAAGCCAGCCCCTGCTTGTCACTGGCAGCGGCCGGCCTGTCTTGGCTGACAATATAATAAATCACTTTTTGACTTTGAATTCGTACTGATAGATTTCGTCTTTGCCCAAATCCTTGCCCCGGCAACGAAGAATAAAGCCATCTTTCGTTTTTTCGTACTCAAAATCCTTACCGCTGAACAAATCCCTCGGCAGTCCGGCAGGAAGACTATCAGGCAGTTGGCTGGCTTTAGCCCTTATAATGTACAGATTCAATGCTGTCTTGACTGCGTTGAACTGAGTTCTGACCTTTAAGTCCAAACACACTACCTTGTGGACCGCCGGGGTAAGAATCCCTGCAAGGATTGCGTGCGGATTCTTTTTGCTCTCACGACCGGGCTTTTCCCCCAACTCTACCAGTTGTTCATAAGACTGTGGGTACGGCAGGTCAATCGCCGTAAGTAAGTAGCCCAAGTGCTCCATCAAGTATTCTTTGCTGGCCTTAAAGAATTCCTCATCTCCATTGCGGATGATCTGCCTTTTGTCATTAGGGATAATATCACCTCCCATCTCAAAGACGATATCCTCAGCCTTTTTCTTGCGTATATCCTGCGCACATATCCTAAGATCACGGTTCACCGAAGCCTTTACCGAAGGAAGTTTCTGTGAAACATCATCAATCTGGTTCTTGAGCCAGATAAGCATATCGGGCTTATCCGATATTTGTGGAAGTATATCTGTTATGCACTGATTTGCATATGAATTCAACGAAATGCCCACCAGATGTGATATCAATAGGTCAGCATTGCAGATGTGAGCACCGGCCTTGTGCACGCTTAAGCACAAATCCAGCGCCCGTTTGTAATCTGCCGACTCGGCTGCTATTTTTGCCTGCACCAACACAATTCTGGCCATGTTTCTTATAGACGCATATGGAGGTGCCAGTGTTGCTAAACCTTCGGAATAGTCTATGCCCCAGTCGCAGTGCGGCGACTCGCCGGCGTCAACGAATTGCTTTATCCAATTCTTGTTACTCCGAACATAGGTTTTTATTTCCTCATCGATACCGATATCGCCTTTAATAAGTTCCAACAGCTTCTTTTCCATCGTGCTATTCGTAGTGTAGTTCAGCGATGCTCGATAATAGAGAACCGCTGCATTGTCCGGTGGATACGCATTAATCAGTGAAGTTGACGTCAGCAATATCAATATAGTGCATATAGCCTGTGTTAATTTAATTCTGTGAACCGTTTTCATAATTATTCCTTTCCTGTTTATGTTCCATTGAATTCTGTAAGCATTGTTTCGATTGTTACTTCTGCCGGCCGCGGTCCCAGCATTTCCGTAGCTATCTGACATTGCCTGTCAACGGCTTCCATTCCTCCTCGGCGATAAGCAATATTTAGCGACAAAATCGACTGCATATCAGCCGGAAGTGCTGTGACTTTGGTTACTTCGACAATTTCATCTTTTTCACCCGGGCCAGGATAAACAATAAAGAAGCTGATTGTTACGATAATCACAGCCGCGGCGGCGGCAAGCCTCGCTGCCCTGCTTCGGAGGATTATTCCGGCGGCACTCGGCTTGTCGGTCCGGATGGTTTCATCCATCGCTGCAAACGAGTCATTCAAAGTCTGCTTGTCCATTGTGCCGCCGGTTGTGACGTGCGGCTTTTCGAGTCTTACAAATTCTTCGATATTTTCCGTAGGTTTCATTTGGTCACCATACTGTTCATGATCGAGCGAAGTTTATCCAGGCCGTAACGATACCG
>CBDVBU010000443.1:0-3115 GCA_965372295.1 uncultured Phycisphaerae bacterium | reverse complement strand
TGTAGGCGCCGTCATCACTTCCCAACGACCGGTTACTGTCACCGGAAGGAAAATAGTACCAGAAATCAACGGCGACCGCTGGAACAGTGTTCGTTTCCTTAATGATATTCCATTTCTCAAATAGGAAGATGTTAGCAATGCCCTGGCTGTCATTTTCCTTGCCGGGGATATCATAATCGTTCATCCAATACGGAATTCCGAGTGCTATATGATGGTCCTCTGCCCAGCCATATTTCGAGCAGAGCACAAAAACCGATCTCTGCTTCTGTTGACCCGATATCCTGTCGTGATAGTCTTTATCAGCTCCCTTGATTTGGGTCCAATCGTTGTACTGATACTTGAGTGATACGGACAGATGATCCTTGCCGACTGTTTTGGCACTTCTTGTCTTCGTGAAAAAGCTCATACAATACTGGCCGCACCACGGATACAATCCATTTTCCTGTCCGGCAGAGTTTCCCTGACTTATCTCGGCGCCCTCTGCTATAAGAACAAAGGTGGCCACAAATGACAATAACACGAGAATCTTCTTCGAATTCATTATCATATCCTTTTGTTTGTCATCGTTTTTTCCAATAAAAAAGGCGGGCAAGAGAAGCTTATCTCTGTACCCGCCGGTTCTTGTGGCTCGATTTGGCTTTACTCTATCAAGTGCCAGGTTTCCTCCTGCTTTATTTCAAAAGGCCCGAGATCCATATTTACCTTGATCTGGTGCTTGCCTTTGAAACCCTCTGGCACTCGCCACGAGTACCGGCAGATGCCGCCTCAACCATACTCGAACTTGCCCGAGACCGGCATGAGTATTAATTTCTTCATGAACACGCCGTCCTAAAATCGTTGTCAGACTACTACCTTTTAATCCATTTTAAGAATAAGACGCTCAAGCAACGATTCTGTTACAAGCTTTCCGGTAAATACCAGTATTTTACTATTACGTTACAGCAGAAGCACCGAAATATGCAAGGAAAAACCGGGGTTCGGGAGTTTTTTACCTGCATGAGATTGGTGACAATTAAACCGTTCAGAACCATACATCTTCGGCTTTTGTTTCAAATGGTCCTATGTTAACATCCACCTGAACCTGGTATTTGCCTTTGAAATCATTTGGTACTTGCCACAAGTACACACGGCAGGTACCGCCTCAGCCATACTTGAATTTACCGGACTTAAGAACGTTTCCTGCTTCATCTACGATTTTGATTTTCGCTCCAGTGATAGCCCGGTTGTTTTTTGTTATGAAGTTCCGGTATTGCTCACCTGCCTGGCCGATAATGGCATAATCTATAGAGAGCAGCGAAGTTTTTTTGTTAATTTCCGGTTTAATCAGAAATGGCGGTCCGAGTCTGAGTGCCGTTGTCTCGTTGTTTCGAACCTTGATTGTTGAGAGGTCTCCCCAGGGACCGCGGCTCTCGATATGCCATGTGTGCCCATCTTGTTTCATTGACAGGCTCAGGAATTGCGGCCTGTGGATTCGAGCACTGATTGCAACCGGCTCGCCGCCCGAAGCAATTCTTACAGAAGTAAGCCAACTGCTTCTAAGATGCAGTAAGGCGTCAGCGCCGCCGGCGTCAATCCCTACAAATCCTTTCCGCTGCGAATAGTAGAGAAGTATCAAGCCTGATAAGGCTATAATGGCTAAAGAAATCAATATATCCTTTTTCTTCATATCTTTTCTCTATCTTCTCTCTCTCTTTTGCCGACAACGGTTCCTGGCTCGATTTCTTTCATTCTACCAGATGCCAGGTTTCATCCTGTTTTACTTCAAACGGCGTCAGGTGGATATCCACCCGCACCTGGAACTTTCCCTTGAATTCCCTTGGTACTCGCCACGAGTACCGGCAGACGCCGCCTCAGCCATACTCGAATTGTCCCGAGGCAAGCACCTCTCCGGACTCTTTCACAATCTTGAATTCTGGTGCGGGCTGCCGCCTCCCCCCTTTTCTCACAGGAAGTCTATATTGCTCCTTTGCGCGACCTTCGAGTTCCATGCCTACTAATACTCGATCTCTGATTTGTTTTACGTCTGTCTTGACTGAAAAAGGGGGGCCGATCTTGAAGGAGGTCGTTTCACCGGCACGAATTTCGAAATCGCGTAAAGACCCGGTGTCCCTGTAACTTTTAAAGGTCCACGCATTCCGCGTCGAGTCGATTTCGTTCAGTTCGATGAAAAGTGCCGAGTACGCACCCGCCGGAAGCGGCCAGCTTCCCTCGGAGCCGAATAGAAATTGGTCAGCAGCATCGGACCAGAGCTTCAGTTTCACATTTGCACCACCGAAGTCAAGCGTCCCGAGTTTGGGCTGAACTTTTTTAAGCTCAAGAGTCGTTCCATCAGGGGCGACATCAATGCCGTAATAGGTATCATATACCCTGACCATCCTGGCCAGCGGCATGATCTCCGAGGACCAGTACGATGAATATAGCCACTTTTTACCATTACGGGTCAGGTCAATCGCGAATATATCGCATCCGGGTCTGTAAGAGTCTTCGAGCGGCAGCGAAAGTATCCCGTCGTATCTGCCATCAAGATTACCATCTACAACAGCAACCTTGTAGGTGTTTTTGTCCAGTCGCAACTTTCCGACTCGGTAACCTGAAGGATGTAAGACCAATTGCCGCCCGCTATAGGTCGTTGCGTAGAACTTCGTTTCAAATTCCCTATCCGCGTCGCTGGATCGCATCAGGATGGGACCGAATTTGTACTCCTTGCCGTTGATCTCAGGTAGTTCTGTGATCTTCGTGCGGTATGGCTTTTCATCAGAAAGACGACCATCACCGTTCGTATCCACGTAGAGCATGGAACGGTCCAGTTTGCTATAAGAACCAAGAATCATCGGAGTGTTCTTACCTGCCAGTTCGGCAAGAAAATACACATAATCGGCAATCAGATCCTTGGGCAAATCCTTTAGCTCAGAGGGTTTATCCGTGCTACTGACAAGGTACTGCGTAGCCAGGGCCAGAATAGCTTCGTCGTGCTCTGCAACGGCCATGAATTTAAGCCTGCAACGGCCCTCTTCGACGGGCTCTCTTTTCGCACACATCGAGACTATGACCACCGCCAATTAGGGCTACCGCATCTAATTTTTTTATGACTCAAGAGATCGCCGGCGGCGGCACG
>CBDVBU010000442.1:0-3117 GCA_965372295.1 uncultured Phycisphaerae bacterium | reverse complement strand
CCGACCTCTTCAAACGTAGGCTCGGCCATATCAACAAGCCCCGGCACCGGAACTTTCCGCTCGAAAACAATAGGGACCGAATCCATGCCGCCCTCGGCGATTTCCCACTTCCCGTTTAAGTCGATTACGAGTCTTCCGCTGGGTTCCGGCGTTTCCTGCTGTCCGGCCTGACCACAGCCTGCAAGACCGAACGATAACACTACGAAAATAATCAGCAACACTCGTTTCAGCATTTTAGGATTCCTTTCTCAGTCCGATTACCGTCTTCTATTCGCATGGGAGATTCGGTTTTGCTTTACGAGACACTCCGGCCCAACGCCTCAAACATGGCCAGCACGTTTTCCGTTGGCGTATTGCACTGGATATTGTGAACTGTGGTGAAGACGAATCCGTTCTTTTGGTTGAATATTCGCAGGCGTTCGGTCACTTGTTGCCGGACCTGGTCGGGAGTGCCGAATGGTAGTGTTTTCTGCGTGTCCACGCCGCCGCCCCAGAAAACGATTCTACCGCCGTACTTGTCGACGAGATCCTGCGGATCCATCCCCGCTGCGGAAGTCTGGACGGGATTTAGAACGTCGAAGCCCGCATCGATGAAACCCTCGATGAACGGCTCGCAGCCGCCACAGCAGTGTTTCATGGATTTCCATTTCGTGTGAGCGTGAATCCAATCGTTGAGCTTTTTACTGAACGGCAGGTAAAGCTCCCGGTACGTGTCCGGGCTGCAGAACAGCGTGTTCTGGGCGGCAAGGTCCGTCCCATCGAGCCAGACCACGTGCACCCTGTCGCCAACGGCCTGGTGAATCCGTTCGAGGTTCTTGATCGCGATCTCAGCCTGGCCGGCGAACACTTCTTTGATATATTCCCTTCGCGATATGGTGCTAATGTACCATTCTTCGATGTCACGAATTCCCTTCGGATGTTTGAGAAAAGCCGCCGGCACTAAAGCGACGTCGCCGAAGGCAGTTCCCGGAAAACCCGCTGTAATCGCAAGGTCGGTATTATCATAAAGCTCGCGCGCCCGCTGCTCATAAATCTTCAAATCCTCCTCGCCGATGAGAGCAAAATCTTCAAGATTGTCGGCGGGATCGAGTTTGGCCTCGTCGATTGGCTCCTGGCGAACAATATCATCGAAATAAAAACCGCCTTTGGGCATCCGTCCCGACGGCGGCGCCGACTTGTCGCCCTGCGGGTACTGGAGGATGTCGCCGTTAGGCTCCGGCTCGGTATTGAACTTGCCCGGAACCAGCACATCCGTGCCTTCGAAGGTTCTCCATGGCTTGTAGTCGGCATCTGCGAAGCCGAAATGATTCTTCGGCCCCGGCAGGTTCACCACGTCGATCCCGAGGGCATCCCGCAGGTCAGCGGCAACCTCGCCGAGCATTTGATAAATTTCAACAACCTTAACGGGCGTTCCCGGCTCATCCAGACCAATAGCCCGGCGAAGGCCGGCAATAACGCTCACTTGAGCTCCTGTACCGAGGGTACCGCCCAGATCGACGGGAACCCGATCAACCTGCTCGTAACCAAGAGCCTTTCGGACTCGCTCTCTGCCGGTCAGCACCGACTTATGATCAGAGTTATTCTTCATAAAAAAACTCCCCAAAAAACAATTTTTCGATCTTTAATTGGCAATCGAGAGCTTACTTCGTTCTGCGTTCTGCGTTCGTCGTACTGAGAACGCGGAACGCTGTACTCAGTACGATTCGTTGGCTCGGGAACCGCCCCGAAGCGGGTATTCTATCACTTTACCAGCACCATTACAAAGGTTGTGTTTTTGCATAATATTCGAAAATAACCTCTACATGCAATTAAGTGTGAAACCGGCATTGACGATGGAAAATAGAAAGACTTGACAATTTGGCTCTTTTTTGGAATAATTTGCTGCGCCACCCTCGGTGAAGGGTCTTTTTTATATTTTTTGAACCTGAGAAAGGACATTTTATGAGAAGTTGCTCTCTTAATTTGAAAATTCCGGCCTGCCTTGCGATATTTCTTGTTGTTTTAGGTCTAAGTTGTAAGAAAACAGATACCGATAAATCCTCGATGACTTCCGCTGATTCCGGTGCTGATATCGCCGTTACTATCAACGGAGTGGATATTCCTGAAAGCGAAATAGACAGAATCGTCAAACCTCAACTCCAGAGAATCGCCCAACAGTCCGCAAAACTGCCATCTACGTTTGCCGAGCAATACGCCAAGCAGTTCAGAGAACAAGTTCTCGAACAAACGATCCGCAGGCATTTGCTGGATGAAAAGGTAAAAGAAGCAAATATAGTAATCACGGACGAAGAAGTGATTAGCAAGATCACAGAAATTGCCGCGTCACAGAGAGAACCCTTATCATTAGAAGAATTCAAGAAGAAAATGGAGGAATACGGTCAGAGTTTTGATAATGTCAAAGCGGATGTTCGAAGCGGATTAGCCCGCAACCAATTTATGGAAGCACAATGGGCCGGGAAAATTGATGTGACGGGAGAAGATGCCAGGAAATATTATGATGAGAATCCCAGGCAGTTCGAAAAGCCCGAACAAGTCAGGGCAAGCCATATTCTAATCAAGCCCGAGCTTACCGATCCTAACGTCGATCCCAATGCCGATCCGAACGAGGCCAAAGCAATAGCCAGAACAAAGACAGAAGGCCTGCTCAAACAACTCAAAGATGGAGCCGATTTTGCCGAATTAGCCAAAAGCCATTCGATCTGCCCTATGGCCCCGCAAGGTGGCGACCTGGGCTTCTTTCCCAGAGGTCATTTCGACCCGGCTTTTGAGAATGTGGCTTTCGAACTGGAAATCGGGCAGATTAGCGAGATCGTGGAAACCGAATACGGTTACCACATCATCAAAGTCTCCGAGCATAAAGACGCCAGTACGACTTCATTCGAACAAGCCAAAGACGATATAGTAAAACAGCTAACGCAGACGAAGCAATCCGAACTCGCTGAAGAGTATATAGAATCACTAAAGGCCGGCGCGAACATAGCCTATCCGGCGGGCAAAGAGCCATCTTCTCAAACAAATAATCCGTGATTATTCGTTCGAGTTATTAGGCACCATTCAAGAGCTTAGCCGGATCGAGGTTGGCTGCTTCGATATCTTTGAAGTACTTTACCGTTCCGA
>CBDVBU010000441.1:0-3151 GCA_965372295.1 uncultured Phycisphaerae bacterium | reverse complement strand
CAGCAGATTACCTACCGCGATAAGGAGACCTATCACAACGTCGTGAGCCGCGCTCCGCTGTATCCTCTTAATTCGCTCATGACCCAGGGCGTTATGTTCGCCAATCACGGACTGCCGAAAGCAAGCGAAGGTCTTGCAGAAGATATTCGGGATTTCTTCGCCAGCGGGACCAACTGCCAGGAGTTGTATATCACCCCGTCTCTAATGTCGCCGGAGCACTGGGACGCCCTGGCCGAGGCGGCGAAATGGTCCCGTGACAACGCGGACGTGCTGGTTGACACGCACTGGGCCGGCGGCGACCCGGCCGTGGGAGAAGTTTACGGCTGGGCCGCGTGGTCTAAGAGAAAAGGTGTTCTGTCTCTGCGTAATCCCAGCGACAAGCCGGGCAATATCACGATTGATATCGGCAAAGCCTTCGAGTTGCCCGGCGGTGCGGCAGAAAAATATTCTCTGAAAAGCCCGTGGAAAGAGGACACCGGCAACGAAGCGATTGTGCTGTCAGCAGGCAAAGAATACACGTTCAGGCTGAAGCCTTTCGAAGTGCTGGTATTCGACGCCACGCCTCTTTAGGCGTCGGTGGCCAAGCGGACCATCGTCTGGTAATTTGCCAGCACTCTGAGCGTGACCTTACGGCTGATAGGGGCTGAGGACGGCATCAGGACGAAACCTTTGCCCTCGCCATCAGTTCCGTCTTCGAGAGTCTTTTCGACGAGCTTTTCGAACTCGGCCGGCTCGGTGTTTTCTATGTCGGCGAACTCTATATTTCCAAAAAGGACCAAATCTTTGCCGTACTTGCGGCGGACGTACGCAAGCTCCACGTCCCCCTGCGGCGGCGGCTCGATCGGGTCGATAGCGGCAGGATTCATCTCGACAATGTAATCGAGAACGGCACGAATCCTGCCGTGACAATGAATCCGGGCAAAGCCGCCGTGCTTTTGAATGGTCTCGACCATCGGGCCAGTGTATCGCACCACGTATTCTTTGAACAGATACGGCGGCAGGTAAGGTTCGGTTGCATACTCCGGCCCGTAGATGCGCCACAGGTGGCCGGAGAATGCCTCGGCCGTCACCTGTGTTCTGGCGTATATTTGGCGCGAAAGCTTCTCAAGCAGCCGGTGAAACAGTTTCTGTTCGGTCAACGCGACAACCGTGAAGTCTTCCATACTGAAAAGAGACGCCGCAGCACAAAGCGGGTCTTCCGTATCGACCATAACGATGCCGCGGTCGCCAAGTTTTTTATCCTCCTCGATCAGCCTGGCAACGTCGATCTGTTCGGCAAAGACTTCATCCGGCAGTTCCAGATAGGCCTTTAGATCATCGGTGCTTTTCAGCAGGTGCTTCAACGTCCAGACGGTGTCGAGATCGGGACAGCGGCGCGTCAGCGACGTCATGGTCCTTCCGGCAATGTTCAAAGTCACGCGTTTGAAGCGGCAGCCGTCGGCCATAAATTTTTCCGCCCTGAAGAACTCGCCGCGGGGGCCGCCGGCATCGAGACTTTCGACTTCGCTCAGGACAGGCTCGTGACCGCGAGGCCTGACGGGGCTGCGCATTCGAATCAGGTCGGACTGAGTCTCGGTAAGTTGCAGCAGCGGCTGCCAGGATGGATCGTTATATACGTTGAACTCGTCCGGGTCGGACGGATCGACCGCAAAACCGCCCACTTCATAGAAATTGACCGCGGGCCGATCCACCGGTTCGCCGCGTAACGTCGCCATCAATCTCTCACGCCTTGTCATCATATTTACACCGCCTTCTTTTAATCCCGGCCACCTTACTGTTACGTTCCCGGATCCCTGCTCCCCGCTTTCGCGGGGACAAGTTTACACCTGCGAAAGCAGGTGCAAGGATGACGGAACGATTCGGCCAGCTTGAGTAATATACTCCGGATTTCTGCAAAATACCAGTCCGGCAAATCCTTTTAATACTCTCCCCAACCCTCTTGATTAGAGGGCGACTCTTCTTTTCGGGTGTTGTTTTTCCGATCGAAAATTTACCCGATCCCGTACGACCGCCGGCTGAAATCGTCCCGCCGGCCCATTCGGCCAGATTAGCCAGGCCCGTATGCACGAATGATTATAAGCCGGTCCTTTTTTTATATCCAGGTTAACATCGTGCCGTTTCCTGCCGATAAGGTACTCTATTGGTAGAAAGCTGGACGTGAACCGGCGAGTGGTGCGGAGGAGCACTCGCCGGTCATGTTTAACTAAAAGCCCGATTTTTACACTGCTACTCCCACCATCGCTTCATCCAAATCGAAAGAGGGCCGGTTTTTCAAACCTGCTCTGCGTCTTAGCTATGATTCCTGAGACGGATCTGCTATTAACCAATTGAAATGAACTTCTCCGCCAGACACGCCGTATAGCTATTTGCATTGAAACAGATAATTAAGGAAGTATTCATCATGGCAGAAGAACTTGCACAACAAAATACGGAATGCTGCACGGGAACTCATAGCGAGCACCTGTGTTATATGATATCTCAGGGTTTTAATCTTAGTGATGAGCAGGAATTCAGGATTTTAATCGAAGATGCGGAGTATAGGTGCAACCATTGCGGCCGTCACGCCAAAAGTGATGCAAACCTCTGTGTCCCGGTTCGCTTGTAAAGTACAATAAGCTTTCGCCTTGCACGGTTTTGGCGCTTACTTCTGTACCTTTGTGAATGAGAAGTCCGGCGATTAGTTCCCCTTTGTCTCGGTGACGAACCATATCTGGGCCGGTCGGCGCTCGACTTCGAACTGCAAGGATGTCGTTTTGGCAAGATTTTCCAGAAGAGCGTTGAGTTCCTTGCGTCTTTGCTCCGGATTTTTCATCCACCCGAGCGTACCCCCGGATCGTCTGTATCGGATTGTCGTCTTTTCTATCGGCTCGGTCTCATCCACAACCTTTATTTCGAACGAGCTCTCAAGATAGCGGAGAAATTCCGGCAGTGAATTGGCTGTCTTGACTTTCGCGGCTTTCGAGAATTTACCCCTGGACGTGATAGGGACATAATCGGGATAGTCTCCGCTGGGGTGAGGTTTGAATTCATATCGTCCCCGGACGACGATGACCTCCTGCTCGGCCATGCGTTTCTCAAAGCGGATTGCCCTATTTGTCTCGGAATAGATAATCTCTTCCAGGGAGCGGAGTTGTTCGTTTCTCGGCGAATC
>CBDVBU010000440.1:0-3170 GCA_965372295.1 uncultured Phycisphaerae bacterium | reverse complement strand
TCGCTTCCATTAGAGCCGCCGTAGATAAACCGCATCCGGCCAACGTTGGGTACAATGCCAAATGGGAATTCTGCAAACGGCTTGAATCCGCTGGGCCAATAGACAAACAACGCTTTGCCTACCAGGTAGTCGCGCGGAACTGTCCCCGTACGATAGTTAGACAATCCCTTATTTGCCCTGCCGGGACTGCTCCACAACCTGCCATCATGACTGTTGGGACTGTTGTCACCCAGGACAAAAAACTGATCTTCCTCGAGGATAAAGGGACCGTCCTTTGTGGCATTGCTTCCCTCGCTAGTGTAATGAATGTCCCTGAAAATAGCTATGTGGGAGAGTGTTAGTCTGCCCGAGCCGAAGATTTCCACTCGCGGTTCGACGTCTTCTCTTATCGGCCCGGTATCCTCCATATTCCGTCCCAAATCATAAGTTAACTTTTTGCTGCCGTATTGAAAAATCAATTGGTGGTCCACGTTGGCAAATTTAACAAGAGCCGATTCGGTTACAGGCACGGGTCCTAAGCGAACCAGATCGTTGGTTTGACCGCCTTTGTCGCTTTTTGCGATGACCATTTCGCCCGCCAAATCGACCCACGCTTTGTAGGTGGTTTCATATTTGCTCAGTGCGATGCCGATACGTCCCTGCGAGTCGGCCGCCCGGCAGTCGAAACGCACCATCAAGTCACTGCAAATCGGCATACGGCTGTAGCCATCAATATCGTCGTACGCATAAGTAGCCTTGAAATCGTTACCGATAGAAGTGTTATAAACCATCGAATTGATTTGGCCGCCGGGGCTGTCCAAACTAAATATGGTTGGACTATTGCGGTTTGTCGTGACCCATTTTGAATCCCCGACATTTATGAACGGCTGGGCCCAGGTGTGACCATTAAACGAAACTTCTTCATGTCGAACGGGCTGATAATCGTTATTATAGACCGGCATCCACAGCTCTTTCTGGATTTTGGCGGGTTTTCGGGCGATTTTGTCATCGATGTAGATGTCCCCGTCGATGATCTGCACCTTCTCACCCGGCAGACCAATTAATCGTTTGATATAATTGATTGCGGGCTCGGGCGGATTCTTGAATACGATGACATCCCATCTTTTAGGTTCAATGAACTGATAGATACATTTTAGAACAAGTATGCGGTCGCCATTGGCTACCGGCATTGCCTCAGCGGTCATAAGGTCACGGCCACACCTTGCGCAGCGAGAGGAAGGCACCGCCGTATTACCGCTCGGGCTGGTGTTTTGACGAGTCCCGTTTTGGTTCGTAATAAAGGTGGTACCGGCAACTGGTCCGCATCTGCTACACAGCAGTTGAGACGGGTAGCGGCCACAGTTTGGGCAGCGGGTAATCGCCAGAGGGACGCTGCCGGAAGGAACGGTATCCTCGGAATAGCCATAATCCCTCGGCACAAAACCATGCTCGTATTGATATCCGCATTGCCGGCATCGCAAACGAAAATGAGCCCCTTTGAGCGTGTCGGCCATACTACCGGTTGGAATGCGAAACGCCTCCATAACGAACGCCCGGAAGACAAAGGCCAATATGAAAGCGGTTATCAGCCATTCAAAGGTGTTTGCAATTTCAGCCGCCCTGTCTTTACTTTTCCGAGCTTGCTTATCGAAACTGCTTTTATCGCTCTTATCTTGAGACATATACGCAAATCCTGCTCTAAGTAAACTCTGCGTCCTTTAATATCAGAGTAAATGGATAAAAACTAAAAACATTGATTATGCCGATAAATCTTCTGCCGGTCAATAAACTATTTTGCTTTGCGGGCATTTTTGCATAAGATTTTATTAATCATAAGCTTATAATTAATCGTTTCAAAGAGAGTTTTTTTTGCCTATACTGCGTTTTTTCCAGAGTTGTTGCCGAATATCTCTGTACATAAGCCTCTTTAATATTTATAGCAGTGTAATTATTCTCGGGTTTTTCATGGCCCGTGAGATGGTGTCCAAAAAAAATTTGGAATCTGAAGAATTTTATGTGAAATTTGCTTGCCGTATAGAAGTCTTTGTTGTATAGTAAGTTGTGAAGTTTAGAAATTTGTGTTTTGTCGGTTAGTCTTGCGGTCGATAAAAGCAATTCTTGCTCTGGAAAGCACCGCTCAAGCGGCCGCAATCGAATCGTCAAAATGCGTAGAGGCGTGTGATGAGTTGTTGGATAATTAAACGGGGCCGGTTCATTATGCGGCAGCTTTAAAATGTAAACAGAACCCAGTTTCCTAATTGCTCTTTCCTGAAATGAGGTAGTTTATGGCGACAATTACAAAGAAGGAACTTATTGATCGAATTGCAGAGCGGACACAAGCAAAAAGAGTAACCGTCAAGTGCATAATTCAGGCTTTCCTTGATGAGGTAACAAGGGAACTGTGTGAGAATAACCGTTTGGAATTCCGCGATTTTGGTGTTTTTGAAACCAGGACCAGGGCCGCAAGGGTTGCGCAGAATCCGAAAACTCTTGAGCGCGTCGAGGTTCCTGAGAAACGAACGGTTAAGTTCAAGATGGGTCGGCTGATGAGGGAAAATCTTTGCGCTCCTGTCGCAGAATCAGCCGAGGCTAAATAAGTGTACTGATTGAACAGCCATTGCCCGCAACAGAATGCAGTCGATTCCAACGGCGAGTTGTCAGATATAAGTTGTGTGGCGTGCAGCAAATAGTCGGTTTTAGTTAGCAAAAGGAGCGTTTTATGTTAGATGGAAAAGTTAAGTGGTTTAACCCGAGAAAGGGTTTTGGATTTATCGCTACCGATGACGGCCGTGATATTTTCGTCCACTACTCAAGTATTTCAGGTGATGGATATAAAACTCTTGTTGAAGGCGATCCTGTCACTTTCGAAATTGTCGAGGGTGACAAGGGGCTGAGAGCTGAGAATGTAGTTGCCCAATCGGCATCAGAAAGTTCGGCCTCAGAAAGTAAAGAAGAGTCGTAAAGTTACTTTTTTTGTTTCAGGCCCTTCAGTCGTCTGAAATCAGAGATCGGAAATCAGTCGTCCGACTTCTGTCTTCTGTCGTCTTGCATTGCCCGAGGCATGGCTGTAACGGCTGCGAAGTCCTCCATTCCACCATTGAAATATACCATGATAAATACGACATACGATATACTATATACGATATACGAACCATGATAGCTGGAGAATATCAATCGGGTCTGGATTGTAA
>CBDVBU010000439.1:0-3175 GCA_965372295.1 uncultured Phycisphaerae bacterium | reverse complement strand
CCGGGCTTGTCGATGCGACGCTACTGGTATTCAACGCCGCGGCAACAAGCAGAGGTGCCGCCCAAAGGACGATTCGTGAGTTGAAGGATGTCAATGCCAGGATAGTCGGCTGTGTGCTCTTTGCCGCAAGGTCAATCAAGGGCGGCTATTTCCAGGAGCAATTCAAATCTTACAGGAAATATCAAAAAAAGGCGCGACTTGCGAGTAGCACCGCCTGAGCACCTCGGATATAATAAAGAATACTCGTAGATGTCTTTAATTCTGTAAGTCAAATTTCTTTTAGAGGCTGATTTAATGGAGAAGTATTTAGTGACCGGCGGAGCCGGCTTTATTGGTTCGAATATCTGCAAAAAGCTTGTCTCGCAAGGCTGCTTTGTGAGAGTTGTTGACAATCTTATCACAGGCAAAAAGAGCAATCTTGCCGAAGTGATAGACAAAATAGAATTTATCCAGGCCGATATGGGCGATTCGGAGGTTGCCCAATCTGCTATGAAAGATATCGACGTCGTATTGCACCAGGGGGCTTTGCCCTCTGTGCCCGTGAGCATTGACGATCCTGCCGCCACACACAAACACTGTGTGGACGCAACATTCACACTTCTTCTGGCTGCCCGTGATGCCGGCGTGAAACGTTTTGTCTATGCGGCGAGTTCCTCAGCTTACGGCGATGCACCAACCTCGCCCAAGGTCGAAACGATGCCTGCAAGCCCTCTTTCGCCCTATGCAGTGGCCAAACTCACCGGCGAATACTATTGCTCGGTTTTCTGCAAGATATTCGGTCTTGAGACTATTTCGCTGCGGTATTTTAATGTCTTCGGTCCGCAGCAGGACCCGATGAGCCAATATGCCGCCGCGATCCCCGCTTTTGTGACAGCAATATTGAAAGATGAGCCGCCCACTATTTACGGCGATGGCGAGCAGAGTCGCGATTTTACATATATCGACAACATTGTCGACGCCAACTTATTAGCCGCAAGGGCCAGGCAAACAAAAGGAGAAGTAGTAAATATTGCCTGCGGTCAGGCTGTCACCGTCAATGAAATCATAGATATGATAAACGAACTGCTTTGCAAAAACGTAAAGCCCAAATACGCCGACCAGCGCCCCGGCGACGTAAAACACTCTCTCGCCGACATCACCGCTGCGAGGGAACTTATTGGTTTTAAGCCTGTGATCAGCTTCAAAGATGGACTTAGAAAAGCAATTGACTGGTACCGCGATAATCTGCTCTGATATATTGAGAGGATTGTTTAGCGGGCTGTGTGAATCTCAATCTTCTTACCGTGCCAGGTGTCATTCCTGTGAAAACAGGAATCCAAAGCCGTGGAGGGTATCGTGGATTCCCGCCTGCGCGGGAATGACACGGAGGACGCATTAATTTGAGGACTTAATCTGGATCTCTTTTAATAACTTCAGTACCTGCTCTGTGTGCATTTCTTTTTTTACACAAACTTAACATTTCTTCGGTTTTTGTGAACATCATTTGAAACCGCTGGCTGGTTGTTAATGATGTAAGGTAATCCAATTCAAATTCGATTTCCTTGCAATCATCATGTTCATCTAACTTTAGAATAGCCATATAGCCCCTTTTATGATCAGAATGTTTTGGATTTATTTTTCTCGGGTTATTTATTCAGTTGTTCACCTTCCAGATTTGCGACTACGGCGGCTCCGCAGGCGTCACCCCATACGTTTACCGCCGTTCGGAACATATCCAATATTCTGTCCACGGCTAAAATCATTCCAATGCCTTCCAGCGGCAGATTCACGGCCTTTAGCACGATTACCATCGTGACGAGCCCCGCGCCGGGAATGGCGGCGGCTCCTATCGATGCAAGCGTTGCCGTGAGCATGATTATCAGTTGCTGGCCGATGCTGAGGTCGATTCCGTATGCCTGGGCGACAAACATCGCAGCGACCGCCTCGTACAAAGCCGTGCCGTCCATGTTCACCGTAGCTCCCAGGGGCAGCACAAAGCTCGTTACCTTATTGGATATGCCGGTGTTTTCCTGCAGGCAATCCATTGTAATCGGCAGCGTCGCTGCGCTGCTGGCCGTGCTGAAAGCGGTAGCCACGGCGCTGAAAACATCTCTGATAAATTTCAAGGGCGAATATTTACCGAGAGTACTCAACAGAATCGGCAGCGTTATACAGGCGTGGATAGTCAGGCCCAGAACCACCGTGGCCATATATACAATCAGAGGTTTGATGACAGACAATCCCATAGAGCCGATTGTGTAAGCCATCAAAGCAAACACTCCGAAAGGCGCCAGGTGCATAATCCAATCAGTAATTTTCATCATAACCTTATTGAAGGCTTCGAAGAGAGTCACTAACGGCCTGCCTTTTTCCCCGACGCTGCTGATAGCAACACCTAAAAGCAGAGAGAAGAAGATAACCGACAGTACTTTATCCTTTGCCATGGCATCGAATATATTTGCCGGAATGATGTCCTTGATAATAGACACAACTGAAGGGATTTCTTTGCCGGACAAATCAATTGCTGCCTCTACCCCCATATCCACGCCGACCCCGGGCTTCATCAGATTAACTAAAATAAGCCCAACGCCTACGGCCAGAGTAGTTGTGGCCGTATAATAAATAAATGTCCTCAAGCCAATCCTGCCCAATTTGCGAACATCGCCGAGGCTTACAATGCCGGCTACCATCGAGGACAGAATTAAAGGTATGATAATTGCTTTGAGCAGTCGAATAAACATGTCCCCCACAATCTTTATGTGGACGGTTTTTTCCCCCAGCAGAATTCCAGCCACGATCCCCAGGACGATGGCAATAAGAATTTGAGTGTGAATCTTTAGCTTCAAGTGCAACACCTCTATTACAGTTGATTTTTCAATTCCCGGGCGTTTTGGATTAGTTCATCCCGGCTGATCTGTCGCCTGGGCGAAAGCTCGAATGTCCATTCGTATGAATCTACGATTCTGTTCGGATTTACTATCTGGGCGAAGAAATCGAATGGAAAATGATCGTACCAGGGGCCTTTCAAGTCTCGGTGGGTATTCAATGTCTCGTAGCCTTCCTTACTGATCCTGACACAATAGTCGCCGTACCAGTTAAAATTGACTGAAACGGGAGACTCGCCGATCTCCTCATCGTTTAGTGCGACTACCGCCCCCTGGGGCTTGGTATTGATTGTCAGACGGCGTTCTACACA
>CBDVBU010000438.1:0-3196 GCA_965372295.1 uncultured Phycisphaerae bacterium | reverse complement strand
TCGTCGAGAATAAAGACGCCGTCGATGGACGGGAAGGTTTCGATTTGCAATTTGAGCCAGTCGATAATAAAGTCCGTTATCGTCCCGAGCAGCTTATGGACCTCGTCCGGGTCGGTGCGGATTGCCATCAAAAATTCCGTACTACCGGCGAGGAATGAAGCGATATTCTGAGGCCCGCGCGAGACCGCGAATTTGATGCCGTAGCCCTGCTGTTCGATTTGGCCCTGGTAATGCTTGAGGCGATTGAGCACGAAGGGCAGCAGGCCGTCTTTCTTCGGATTTGGTTTGGAGAGCGAACCGGCCGCCTTGATGTCGGCGAGGATCTTGTCGGCGTAAGGAAGTTCGTGCTCCTGCCAGGAGCATTTGGCGCCGAACGCGGACGGCTCAGTACACATGCCGAATTCGGACCAGAAGCCCGGCAGAAAAATGATATCGCCAAATTGCTCAACGGCCTTGAGATTGGCCTCGAACCACATTTGTTCGCTGGAGAAATAATCGAGCACGGAAATCCCGGCCCAGCCGGGAAGCCAGGGGCTGTCGATAATAAAACCGACCGGCAGCGGTTTAACCACCTCGCCGTTGATTACAGCTAACAAGTTATTCCAATGCTCTGGCCTCATGCCGTCTCGGGCTTTTTACGAAAAACATGAACAATAATGCAAAGAACGATAAAGCCGACAAGCAGTCCGATTCCTTTCCATTGCAGCTTCGACCAGAGGCTCCAGACGCTTCCGAATGATGCCGCACCGGCTGCCAGTGCCATAAGGACGTTCCAGATGATGCGTTTGACTCCGGTGGGCATGTTGTTGCCCATGAAGGTCTTCTGGTTCATAAGCAGGAAGAACGCGAAATATGCGATCGGCAACAACACCATCGCGAAGACCGATGTCGGCACGGCCAGCCATGGCGCGGCGTCCTTCCAGAAGAACGGCCCGAGCGCTCCAACCGATACCAAGAGGCTTCCGATTCTCTGGGTCCAGCCCCTTGGCGGCCTTCCCAAAAGCTCGCAGAAACAAAGACCATTGATTGTCATCAGCATCGTCGCTGCACCCATCGCCATTCCAATAATGCCTAAGCCAAATACATACTGGGCAATCACCGGGCCTGTAAGCGGTGCCAGCGTATCGGCCAGATTAAAGGCGTCGCGTTTGACCAGCATCGCCGCCATTTTTTTATCTGCATACGGAAGCGCTTCACAATATTGCTTTCGTTGTTCCGACGGGAGCTGTTCCCACTCTTCCTGTGTAAGGCCCATCTCGTGGCGGACACGACTGCCAAGTAATCCATTATACGGGCCGACGAGGTTTGGCGCCGGCTCGGCAGTTATCTCTCCGCCCGGCTCGTCGGCGACAAAACCCGCTGCCGGCTCACCATGGAATTGACTGCTCGAAACGATAACAACGCAGCCGGTTGCAATAATGAAGGGAATGAACAGGCCTGTTGACAGATCGAAGATCGCCAGGCCGCGGAAATACTTGTCCCAGCCTTTGCGGAGCATCGAGTATGGCAGCAGGAATGTCATATTGATGCCGACGGCGGTTGCCGCGGCGCTGATCATAACGTCGCGCTGCTGGCCGACGATCATGTTCGTCCAGAATGGCCGGAAACCCTCGGCCACTTTCTCGATGTGGAGCATGATTTTATCGGTCGGTTTCGTGAAAAGGCTCAGGTCGGGAATCATGCCGCTCAAGATCTCGCCCCAGAGAAGCTTTCCTTCTATGCTGAGCTTGATGACGACGCCGAGGAAGCACAGCACAATCATGCTGACGATTGACTTAATCAGGATTTCGAATATCTTCGTACCCTTGCCGCCGGCACCGTAGGTCATGGTAAAAGTCAGGCAGATTGCGAGAAAGATTGCACCGGCGATCATCTTACTGGGTATTTCCGGCATGGCTTCCGGCCCGAGCAAACCGGGCAGAAGGTTCTGGCGTAACGCGGCGGTTCCGAGTGCGAATTGTGGAAGCGACCAGACGAGATTTGCCATCATCGAGGCAATCAACCAGCCCCAGCCTAAAACCGGGCTAACATGGCGGTTAATCGCATGCAACGGCCGCTCTCCGGAAGAGAGGGTCACGTATGCAATGGCGCTCATCATAATAATACCTAAAATCATCGCCAGCGGCTGGAGCCACATGAAACTGAAACCCACCAGCACACCGAGGTAAAGGCTTGAAGACAGGGAGCCGCCGCCCAGGGTGATACCGCTCTGCAGCCAGCCAGGGCCCGATAACTTTAAATACGTCTTGAAGAGTGCCCCCTTCCCTTTTTTCTGCGAATCCAGAATCATTTGACGGTCCTTTTCGATCCGTGGATTCATGTGCATTACCTGCTGCTCTGCCTCTTTTGGCGCCATATTCAAGTCTCCTGCTTAAACTTTGTCTTAGACGTTTCTTGACAAGATGTATTCTTTTGTTTTCAAAACCACTTCTGGCTCCGCTTCGAACGGCAGACATCCCGTACCGATGCAGACATTCTGCCTATTGTCTGTAAGTGCCAGAACTCTGTCAACTTCCTTTTCAACATCATCGAAATTTTTTGACGTGATTGCCCTGGCGTCCATGTTGATTCTCACCATTACATCGGGATGGTCTCGCATCTTTTCCATGAACTTCCGCTGGTTAGTTTTGGCCGGACAGCAGACATATCCCGTTCCCGTTTGGAGAATATCGTCAAGGATCGGCAGCGTATCGCCACCCATTATGCACGGAACTGGATGGCCCACGACGGCGGCCGTCTTTTGCATGATCTCTTTAAGCACTTCAAGCTCGATTTGCCTGAAGTTTTGCGGAGACAACAGCGGAGGAGTTGCCGCTGATTCGAAGAAAGCTATATCCAGACCATTGCGGACGACTTGCTTACAGAATTCGACCTGTCCGGCCACGAGATGCCTTAGAGCCTCGGCGACCAAATCCGGGCCGGTTACAATCTCGCACAAGAGATTTTCAAATCCGACGAGATTTGCCGCTAATGAGAAAGGGCCGCTCAACGGGATTCTAACATCGGCATCGGGACAATTATCGGAAACACGCCCGGCCGCTTCGATGACCATCGGAATCCGGCCGGCCGTCTTCGGGTCGAACGGCTCCAGAGAAATCAGCTCTTTTACCGATGAACAGGGATATTCACTGATAGCTGGGATTGCATTGCCGGCCGTCTTGCCAACGACCGCACCGTACGCCTCGGCTTCCAGATT
>CBDVBU010000437.1:0-3270 GCA_965372295.1 uncultured Phycisphaerae bacterium | reverse complement strand
AGTAACTTTATTCTTACAAAACCACCATTTCAGTATTACTCGGTTCGCCATCGCCTGCCTTGTTGACAGCGATGATGCGGTATTCGAGTTCCACGGTCTTCGGCTGTTCGACTAATGTGGCCTCTGTAATAACGGCAGTTGCCGTCTCGGCCCACGGGCCATCTGGTCGTTCCCTTCGCATTACCTTATAAGCTGACGGTGCGCCGCCATCGATGGGGGCTTTCCAGTCGAGAAACACCCAGCCATCGCCCTGTCTCGGCGCTTCCAAAAGTCTCGTCTGTCCGGGAATCTGTAAAGCAGTAGCTGCTTTCCTACCTGCCCAGCCGATGAGCTTGAGTTTGTCATCGTCGTAATCGACTGTATTCTCGGCGTAGCGGATGTCGCTTTTCATTGCATCGACCAGACTGTCGAGTACATCGTCCTTGCTGGTAGTGGCTGCCTCGGCTGCGGCGGCGGCGGCAATCGCTGCATTGAGTACCGTGATATAGGCGGTTTTCGCTGTCGTCAGGTCAAGCACCGCTACCGGCGGGGCCGGGTAAAGCACTGCGTTTGCTGTCAGGCCCGTTATCATCGCATCGGCTAATGCTGCAATCTCTGCTTCTGTTCTTGGAAATCTTGCCATAGTTCAATTCCTTTCAAAAAAAATTACATTTCGTTTTTCAGTTTTAGCGGCTCGTTTGACATTCCAGACGGTTTTTCTTGATTTCCTGAATTAGCCTACTTTCCACCAAACCACATGCTCATAGATCCTTGTCTACTGCTTCCTTGTTAAGTCTTTCCCTATCTTTTCTGCATAACCATTTAGCTATTTTCACGTCAATATAAAAGTTAACCACGGGATATATCCACAACAAATGAAGTTTGTTAAAATCCAGGAAAACGAAGATGACTAAGATAGCAGTCGATACGAAAGTTGTTTTGGGTGTTCCATAAAGAGCTATAACTTCTCCAGTGTCGTAATAGCAACCACTTTTGTACTCTCTCTTTTTAACCAACCAAGTAACAAACCAAAAAGCTGTCCAGAAGGCCAATAACGTCCAAACAATCCACTCAAAATATCTCATGTTTTTATATACCTCTATCTGTAGCGGCGCACTAAAAAGAAACTATTTTATCTTCGTGGTGAAATCATTTTGTTGCCTTTTCTGACGCATTTTCGCCTAACTTCCTTAAAATAAACGACTTATCTGCCTTTTTGCCCGTTTACAACGGCTCAATGTAAGCTAACAATGTCATAATGTAAGCCTACAACACCTTGATGTAACCTTACAATGCCTCGATGTAACCTAACAATGCCTCGATGTAACCTAACAATGCCTCAATGTAAGCAAACAATGCCACGATGTAACCTTACAATGCCATAATGTAAACTCGCAATGCGACGATGTAAGCGTACAATACGGCAATGTAAACAGTTCGTTTAACCCGAACTTGAGATTGCCTCTGAAACATCAGCCCTATATTTTTCAGCTTCCTCATTTGTCATGTAGCCATCTGCAACAAGTAGCTCGGTAGCGATATGAGAGATTTTCCAGATTTCCTCACCCGAATCAAGCAACACACCTCTACGAATGTGATAGTCTCCAGAGAGCAAATAATCGTAAGCCGCTTCCATGATGTTTACAAGTGCTACATTCATCGGCGTAACTTTCTGAACCGTAACGGCATGAATTACGCGATTATGGCCATTTGAGATTATTTGCCCTGCTCGTTGCTTGACCGTGTCGAACATAAATATGCAGTTGTCGAACTGAGATTCTACGAGATCTAAAGCTGCCAATACTTCCTTAACTTCTTTTGGTAATTTGTGCCTTTTTTTAACACTCGTTTTCTCTGCTACAACTCCTACCAACAATACAACTGTGAACTCAAACATTTTCTCTGCAAGGACTTCTATAAAAATCACAGTCAGAATCGTCCCGAAAAATCCCCATCCAAGTCTGATATGCATCCAAAAAGCTATACTTACTGCAAGAACTGAGGCGAGAAAACGTGGCGTTTGGCTCAACACTAAACCATAACAAAACTGCATAGCATCGCCTGACTCGATATCGTCCTTCATTCGCTTCGCTTTTGTGTAGTTCGAAACAGCAATCCAGACAATCCTTAAGGTTTCTTCAGCTAATCCAAACAATAACACTGCTGATATCAAATCTCTTAATCCGACCCAACGACCTACGCCAATAACCAATACACCTGCAAGAACAAAAAGCATAATATTTGCAAATGTCAACCCAGCTCTAATAACAATCCAAGGTGTTTGAACAAAGAAAACGAATAACCACATTATGCTATATCTAAATCCCCGCTTGAGACTCATAATCAATTCTTTCAAATTTTATTTGCTTACAAAACCACCATAACCGTATTACTCGGCAAACCCTCGCCGGATTTATTTACCGCTATAACGCGATATTCGAGTTCTGTTTTTTCCGGCTGATCAACTAAAGTAATTTCGGTTAGTATTGCCGTTGCGACGTCTTTCCAATCCCCACCCTCGCGGACTCTTCGCTGGACTTTATATGCCTTCGGCCTTCCGCCATCGGCAGGCGCTTTCCAATCGAGAAACAGCCAGCCTTTACCTTGTTTGGAAGCTTCGAGCAGGCGCACCTGACCGGGTGGAGTCAATGGAGTTTTGGCCTTTTTACCTGCCCAGCCGATAAGTTTCAATTTGTCATCATCGAAATTGACCGTATTTTCAGCGTAACGAATATCGGCCTTCATAGCCTCGATGAGTTCTTCGAGCTTTTGATCTTTCTCTGCCGTTGTCTCTTCGGCGGCAGCGCGGGCGGCTAAGAAATTTTCCCGACGGTTACTGTACTGGCGAACTTTCCATCTTATCCAAGTACCCGGGTGCATTGCAGGATGCGGCGGATTCGGATATATGACAGGATTAGCCAGTAATCCGGCAATCATCCGCTCGGCCAACGCAATAATTTCAGCTTCCTTTTTGGGAAATCTCGGCATTTATTTTCCCTCTTTTGCTTGCCTGTTAAGAATTCACGGCCAAAGCCGACTTTTATCGTCATAAAGTAACCCATCTTAGCGCAAAAGTCAAATCGCTTTTTCGGTTCCATGGCAGTGTGGCTGAATAACACCTTCCCCGAGGCTCCGTATAATTCGTTACCTCCTAAACATGTCTCAGCGCGTCAATAGGGTTCATCCTTGATGCCTTATAGGCTGGCTGAAGACTGGCTAATACTGAAATTATTATCACTATTATTGAGATCGTAAGAATATCCTGTAAACTTATACTTGGTGAAAGCAAAA
>CBDVBU010000436.1:0-3279 GCA_965372295.1 uncultured Phycisphaerae bacterium | reverse complement strand
GTATGCTGAAATAGAAAGCTTAAATGAGTATATGGCCTAAAGCGTAAATTCGTCTCTTCGTTCTTTCATCCTCTCTTATACTCATACACTATCTTTCTACGCTTCACGAAAAAAGGTTTGATTTAATATAAAAATGAACTTTCGTAAGAATTGCTTTTATTCGGAAGTAGCACGAAGACGGCTTCGCAAAGGATTTACACTTATAGAACTGCTTGTGGTCATAGCGATCATCGCGCTGCTGCTGTCGGTTCTTATGCCGTCGCTGCGAAAGGTCAGGGCTGTCGCGGCCAGGGTAGGCTGCGCCCATAACCTCAAGCAGATTTACCTGGCCGTGGATATGTATCTTAATGTAAACGATAACACATACCCATGCGCCAGGGATCCCGTATCGACGGAGCCTGCCTACTGGCTATGGATGGGACGTGGCTGGCGGTCTTTCGTCGAACCTTATCTCGGCGGTCCAATCGATGTGAATAATCCATCGGTTCTGTTCTGCCCCCAGGACCGTGTTGCTAAAGAAAAATATGAGTCCACCAGCTATTCCTACTCGATGGCTTTTTATCACAGCCCCGAGCAGATTGAAGATATGAACAGTCCCGCCGATACCTATACAAATCCCCGGCCCTCCATTGCCCAGCGAAGTATGGATGTAAGTAAACCTTCCGGCAAGATTCTTATCGGCGAATGGCTCAGCAATCATTCACCCATTGATGAAGATAGTGGATGGTGGTGCTGGGAAGGGTCGCGGAACTACCTCTTTGCTGACGGCCGGACCAGTTTCCTTAAGGCAAAGGAGATTCGACCGGCACGGGATGAATTCCCGGATGCTAATCTGACGGTCCGAGGCATAAAAGGGCAGGACTGGCCACCTTAGCGGCACAACAATTTTCCCTATTGATTCGTATCCTTGTAAGTCACTATTAATACTTCGACATCCAATATTATTGGTTGTTCGCTGAATTGATTGTTGTAGATTACGCTTGTTAAAGTCACCAGTACTCTATACAGGGTTTTTTGTGATTATTACCCTGTAATTTTTAATATAGTCAGAACAACTAACAGACCGAGTACAAGCAAAGCGGCTCTCAATACTCGCATGAGTTGCGTTTTAGGCTCGATGAACTTCCATACGAAGGCCCAAAGGGCCGCGATAAGCGATATGCGTAAAACAAAAAATACAATGTCTCTGAACATATATTTATAATACCCTATTTTAACATATAAGTCAAGTAAAATATCCCCCATTTTAGCGTATATGTCAGTTAAGAAATGGGGTGGTGCCTGGCGCATCTGGTAGTCCGGCATCGGTATTAATTTACAAATGCTTGCTTTTTAGTCTCTTGCAACTATATAACAAACCGGCGACAAAAAAGTACCAAAACTATTCATAGAAATCCTCATGGGTTTGTCATGCCCTTAGGGTGGTCGGTTAACTATTGTTTCAATACTGATAAGCAGTTTTTGTGATATGTTTAGTCGAGGTAAAGGATTGTCGAGCGTATTTTCACCGCTGTGATGTGTCACCTATTTTGACTATATTTGTCTATAAATATTAAAGTAATTTGAAAAGACAAGCCGAACAAAATACGTGGATGTCACTAATTAAGTGCTTTATTTTTTAATACTCTAATAGGAGAGTCGAAGATGCATTATCTTGAGGAAGTAAAGAAATGGCTTGGTGAGATTACCGAAGTTTTCCTGCTCTTGGTCGCCCTGGGGATTATAGCTCATATCCTTTTCGGCGAGACGGTTCCTTTCTTTGGAAGTGTCGTTCCCAATCTCACCGCACTAATTGCGGATCTGGGCGAAAACGGGCTCGTTGGGTTGATTGCCTTGGCGGTAATCATATACCTGTTCCAGAGAAGAAGAGTTTTTGCACATCAGCAGCAATAAGACGTTTGTCTGTAAAGTTGGGCTTCACGGAGCGTAGATGCTGCGCTCCGTGTTTTCTTTTCTCCATTAATCCGGCAAACGGGTTGTGAGGTTCTTGTGTTCCAACAGGCTGAGCATTACGAGACGAACGTCCATTACCTGCTTACCCGGAACATCCAGTGCACTTAGCGTCAACTCGCCCCGGCCCTTTTCCAATCGAAATGTTCCCAGGTCAAGCGGCCGGAAGTCTTTAACGAAGGACTCGCTGCCTCGGTCAACACGGTCGAATTCGGCGCCAACTGACGGCGGATCGTGTGGCTCGGCCACTTTTCCCCGGATACTGCTTTGATTGAAAGTCAGCTCGATTGTAGAGCCGACGTCGTTCTTCGGACAGGTGTAGAAAACCACCGCTTCATATCGCCCGGTGTTCGCGACCTCGATGTCCCATGTAATCTCATCTTTTTTACTGATCCAATTCGTGAAGTATGAGCAATTTGGTGCTCTGGCGCTTCGGCGAACGTTGCCGTGAGGTACGCCGTCGCGAGCGGGTAAAAGTGTTGCCGGGAACTCCCGATAGCCGACCGGAAAAGGCCGATCATCCTTTCGTGATTTGGGCAGCACTTCCTGTCTCCACTTGGCGACGGCTTTCCTTAACCTGGCGGCAACCTTTGGTTTGTCCTTCGAGATGTCATTGTCTTGTCCCGGGTCGGCCTGCATATCGAAAAGCTTGCCGGTATTATCGAGCCTGTAACGTTGTGTGCGGACGCTGACCCGGCCGTTTTGGTGGGAGAAGATCATTCGGTCCGGCCAGTCTTCTGTTTCTTCGAAGAGAAGCGGCTTTATGCTGACGCCGTCGAGCGGCTTTATGCTGACGAGTGGAATCCCCGCCATCTCGGCCAGTGTAGGAAGCATGTCAATAGCGCCGGCAATTTGCGATATCTTTGTCTTCGGTTTGATATGTCCGGTCCATCGAATCATGCAGGGGACACGGACACCGCCTTCGTCGGTCGAACCCTTGCGTCCTTTCATGCCGCCGTTCCACCGCCAGCTATTTGGCCCGTTGTCACTGAAATAAATAACGATAGTATTGCCGGCGAGCTTTAATTCTTCGAGCTTCTGCAGAACGCGTCCCACGTTCCAGTCGATATTCTCGCACATCGCTAAGGCGCAGCGTGTTTTGTCGATCTGTTCTTTTTCCGGGTCGCGGTTCCTCATGCCGAGCGGATGATTTCTGAACTCTTCCCAGAAACGGTCGGGCACCTGCATGGGCGAGTGCGGCGTATTGAACGGCATATAGCAGAAAAACGGCCGGCTCTTGTTTTGCTCGATAAACGCCAGGGCGTGATCGGTCAGATCGTCGATGATGAATCCCTTTCCTCTGACGATTTTGCCGTTATGTTCGAGGAT
>CBDVBU010000435.1:0-3288 GCA_965372295.1 uncultured Phycisphaerae bacterium | reverse complement strand
TGGTACTCCAAACCGCACGGCGGGGCTTCCGACGAAGAACATATAGCCGAGCTTGCCGAGTTCTGTGGGCGGGAGTTGACAAAGTTCGGCTTCGATCTGCTTCAGATCGACGACAAATGGCAACTGAGCCGGCGGGATTTCACCAATTACAATCCGAGCGGCCCCTACCCGAATGGGATGAAACCGACCGCCGAGAAGATTAATGAAGAGGGAATGACAGCCGGCATCTGGTTCATCCCGACCGGCTGGGACCCGAATCGCCCTGTGTTCGACGATCACCAGGACTGGTTTGTCCACAAAAACGATGGCTCGATTTATACGGTACGCTGGGCGGGAAGCTGCCTGGACATAACACATCCCGAGGCCCGCGAGTTCCTGTACGAAGTCATAGCACAAATGACCAGGGATTGGGGCTACAAGTATATCAAGATCGACGGGCTGTGGACCGGGATGGCCGTCAAGATATTGTATCCGAAGCCGGACTACCGAGATGACAATCTTGGTGACGCGGTCTTTCACGATCCGGCCAAGACAAACATCGAGGCATACCGTGACGGCCTTAAGCTCGTTCGCAAAGCCGCCGGACGAGATGTGTACATCCTCGGATGTAATATCGCGCAGAACATGCGAACGCTCGGCGCTTCGATCGGGCTGGTGGACGGGATGCGGGTTGGGAGCGACATCGGCGCCAGGTGGAGTGGAATCCTCAGCGGGGCATCCATGGGCACGCGACTGTACTTCATGCATAACCGGACCTGGCACAATGACCCCGATTGCCTGATGCTGCGAGAGCCGTTGACACTGGATCAGGCCCGCGCATGGGGCTCATGGATCGGCATAAGCGGACAGTTAAACATCGCCAGCGAATGGTTGCCCGGCCTGCCTGACGACAGGCTCGATATCATCAGGCGTTCCATGCCGAACCACGGCTTGTGCGGCCGGCCAGTCGATCTGTTCGAAAGCACTCTTGCACAGGTCTGGCATCTTACCGCCGGCACAGGACTGCAACGAAAAGATATCGTCGCCCTGTTCAACTGGGACGAGGAGAAATTCGAGACGGTCCGCGTCGAGCTGGATAATCTTAACCTGCCTAACGGCGGGAGCGGCACGTACGTCGGATTCGACTACTGGGCCGATCAGTTCGTGCCGCCATTCTCCGGGGTGCTCGAAACCCAACTGCGACCTGCCTGCTGCCGGGTAATCAGCATTCGCCCGCTCGGCAACAGACCTGTTCTTGTGAGTACATCCAGGCACGTCACGCAGGGCATCGTGGATATTGACAAGCAGAGCTGGAACAGCAGAAAAAAAGAAATGCGAGGCAAATCCAAAGTCGTCGGTGAAGACCCGTACGAGCTTCGCATCTATACTCCAACTGGCGCCGGCCCATGGCAGATCCAATCGGCTGATATTTCGCAGGCCGACAGCCTGGCCGGCGTTACTATCGAATCAGAGCAGGCCGGGCCGGAAATCCGCGTCACCATAAACAGTCAGGAGAATCGACCGGTTTCATGGAAAATCGTATTTAAAATGAATAATGACAATTAATTTTCGCATTTAAGGAGGCCAAACTATGATGTCGCAAAGAACAAGAATCGCCGTACTGCTTGCAACTCTGTCATTTACTCTTGGATACGTGCGGGCGGCGACGGACAAGACAGTAACAATTGCACAAAACGGCGCGGCGAAAGCCGTCATAGTTCTTGCCGAGGATGCTACCGAACCTGAGCGGCATGCGGCGAATGAGCTGGCCGGCTTTCTCCGGCAGATTACCGGTGCTAAATTCGAGATTCAAGCCCCCCCTGCCGCCGGCCAATCCCGGCTACTCGTAGGCCCTGAAGCAGCTAAATTAGCAGCGACGGATTTTTCCGCCGACGGATTAGGCGCCGACGGTATTGTCATCCGTACCGTTGGTGACGATTTGATTTTAGCCGGAGGCCGGCCGCGAGGCACGCTCTATGCGGTTTATACCTTCCTCGAAGAGCATATCGGCTGCCGGTGGTGGTCGTCGCAAGCCAGCACCATCCCGATAAAGCCAACGCTTGAAGTCGGCCGGCTCAACGTCCGCTACGTGCCGCCGCTGGAATATCGCGAGAGTTTCTGGTTCGACGCCTTCGATGGCGACTGGTCCGTTCGGAACAAAAGCAACGGCAACAGCGAGCGGCTGGACGCCAAACGCGGCGGCAAACACACCTACGAAGGATTTGTGCATACATTCTTCCCGCTCATTCCGCCGAAGAAATATTTCGAGGGCCATCCCGAATGGTTCAGCGAAATCAAAGGCAAACGGAGCCATGAACGTACGCAGCTCTGCCTGACGAACGAAGAAATGCGAAAGGAGCTGATTAAGAACCTCAGGGCGCGTCTGCGCAATAATCCGGCTGCGACGATTGCCTCGGTCTCACAGAACGACTGGCATGGAAACTGCCAGTGCAGTAAATGTGCAGCAATCGAGAAAGAAGAAGGCAGTCCGGCAGGACTAATGCTACGCTTTGTCAACGCCGTGGCCGAAGATATCGAAGATGAATTTCCAAACGTAGCGATCAGCACGTTGGCGTATCAGTACACTCGCAAGCCGCCGAAGATCACAAAACCCAGACCTAATGTGATTGTGAGGCTGTGCAGCATCGAATGCTCTTTCAGCAAGCCCCTTGTTGACGAACGGAACAAGAAGTTTCGCGATGATATTGTCGGCTGGTCGAAAATTTGTAACCGGCTTTATATCTGGGATTATACGACCAACTTCCGGCACTATATTATGCCGCATCCGAATTTGCGTGTGCTGGGACCGAATGTAAAGTTCTTCGTGGACCACAACGTTAAAGGCGTCTTCGAACAGGGTGCGTATACATCCAACGGCGCCGAGATGGCCGAGTTGCGCGCCTGGGTCCTGGCCAAGCTGCTGTGGGATCCCACGCTGGACGGACGGAAGCTCATCGATGAATTCATCGAGGGTTATTACGGCCCAGCCGGCCCGCATATCCGGGACTATTTGCAAATCATGCACAATGCCGTCGAGGCAAGCGGCGATAAGCTCGGCTGTTTTTCGCAGCATACGGCGAAATTCCTCTCCTTCGAGACACTCAGCAAAGGCTGGGAGCGATTGAAAGCCGCCGAAGCCGCCGTCATGGACAATCCCGACTTGCGCTTCCGCGTCCAGGTCGCCCAGCTACCGATAATGTACACGTTTATGATGCGATGGAACGACATGCGACAGGCGTGCCAAGCTGCGGGCGCCGATTGGCCGATGCCTGAGTCCATCCGGGCAACCTACGATAATTTCATGGAAGT
>CBDVBU010000434.1:0-3288 GCA_965372295.1 uncultured Phycisphaerae bacterium | reverse complement strand
ACCGGAACCAGTGGCGACCAGGCGTATTTGGTCAGCCCGGAGACGGCGGTCGCCTCGGCTCTTACGGGCAGGATTACCGATCCGCGGGATCTGCCGGAGTTGTTCGGCGTGCAATACCCGAAGATAGAGTTGCCGGCAGAATTTGCCGTCAACGATAATATGATAGAGGCGCCTCTCAGCGAAGATGAGGCGGCGAAAGCAGAGGTCCTGCGCGGCCCGACGATTGTTGTACCGGAGGCGCCGAAGCCGCTGCCGAAGAAACTGGCGGGCAAAGTATTGCTAAAGTGCGGCGATAAAATCACCACCGACCATATCATGCCGGCGGGCGTTTTCCTGAAGCTTCGCTCGAACGTGCCCGAATACGCCAAGGTAGTTTTCAATTGCTTTAACGAAGAAGGCAAGCCAACGTTTGCCGAATGTGCGCTCGATTTGAAGAAAAAAGCGACGGCCGGCATCATTGTAGCGGGCGAAAGCTACGGCCAAGGCTCATCGAGAGAGCACGCGGCACTATGCCCGATGTATCTGGGCGTTCGGGCCGTGATCGCCAAGAGCATCGAACGAATTCACAAAGCGAATCTGATTAACTTCTGCATCGTGCCGATTGAATTTGCCGACCCGGTGGACTATAACAAAATCAAGCCCGGCGACGAGCTTCAGATAGATGGTTTGCTCGAAGCTGTAAAGAGCAACAGCGAAGTTAAGATTGTCAAAGCAGACGGCTCACTTGAATTTATCGGAAAGCTCGATCTGTCCGACCGAGACAGGGAGATTCTGCTCTCGGCGGGACTTCTGAATTATACACGAAAAAGGGCTGACGAGTGACAGAGTCGCAGAGGGGCAAGTCATGAGAAATATGCGAATCTTGATACTCATCCTCACGGCTTTCCGGGCTGACATCGCTCTCCACGATTATTCTGCTGTTGGTCAGGTAAATGATACACGTATCTCTGATTTCGCCCACCGCCTTAAAGAGGATGGTATTGACGGCAGGAAATCCGTTTGGCATGGTTATGACCGCTACGACTTTATTTATGATACCTGCCATTGCACTGTCGTTACACCAAGGAATCCAGCCGGCTATCTCCCCTGGATATGGAGGGCGCGTTTCTTCGGCCATGAACCTCAGACTGATCTGGCGCTTTTGGAAAAAGGATTTCATCTTGTTTATATGGATGTGGCAGACCTCTTTGGCTCCCCCCAGGCAGTGAATCATTGGAATACCTTTTACAATTATCTGACCGAGCATCATGGCTTCCATCGACGTGCTGCTCTGGAAGGGATGAGCCGGGGTGGCCTTATCGTTTACAACTGGGCCTGTGCCAATCCCGAGAAAGTGGCCTGCATCTACGCCGACAATCCCGTCTGTGACTTCAAGAGCTGGCCAGCCGGCCGAGGTAAAGGAAAACTCCATCAATCCTCCTGGGAAGCTTGTCTGAAAGCTTATAGTCTATTGGCCGAACAGGCTTTGGAGTTTGAGCACAATCCGATTGACAACCTTGAGCCGTTAGCCCGTTTCGTCGTGCCTGTTCTGCATATCTGCGGCACTTCTGATACCGTCGTTCCGATGTCGGAAAACTCAGATGTTGTTGAAAAACGCTATAAGAAGCTCGGTGGCAAGATCACGGTCATTCGCAAGCCGGGCGCTGACCATCATCCTCACAGCCTTGAAGATCCGAAGCCCATTGTTGATTTCATACTGTCTCATACAACAGCCGATTATGACAAGTTCCATTACAATCTGCGGCATGGCCTGACAAACTGCCGCATAAGATTCCAACGGCAAAAGAAAGGCCGCGTGGCTTTCCTGGGCGGCTCTATTACCCACAACCCTGGTTGGCGGAACATGATCTGTCAGTATCTGCAACAACGTTTTCCTGAAACCCGGTTTGAATTTATCGCTGCCGGGATACCTTCAACAGGTTCAACACCGGGAGCTTTTCGTCTTACACGGGACGTCTTTAAAAATGGCTCGGTCGATTTGCTTTTTGAGGAAGCCGCCGTTAATGATGCGACCAATGGTCGTAACGATATCGAACAAATTCGTGGTATGGAAGGGATCGTCCGGCAAGCTCGTATGCTCAATCCTGACATCGATATTATCTTGATGCACTTCGTCGATCCCGAGAAAATGAAAATTTACAATGAAGGTTCCGTACCGACCGTAGTTCGTAACCATGAAAAAGTGGCCGAACATTATCAGTTACCCTCGTTGAACCTTGCGCTCGAAGTCAATGAACGTATCAATGCAGAACAATTTGATTGGCCGAATGATTTTCGCAATGTTCATCCTTCACCCTTTGGTCAGAATGTTTATTTCCGCTCGATGAAACATTTACTGGATACGGCATGGGCCGGGCCGTTGCCTGAAAGCCTTAAATCCAATCCCATGCCTGCTGAGCCCCTTGATCAGTTCAGTTATTATCACGGCCGGTATGTAGATATTGGTGATGCCAACCTTGTCGAAGGCTTTATCCATGACGTTGCCTGGAATCCCGGAGATGGTAAAGGGGTACGTAAAGGTTTTGTCGACGTGCCCGTGCTTAAGGCCGATGAGCCCGGTGCGGTGCTCAGACTCAAATTTTATGGTATTGCCATTGGTGTTTTTGTCACTTGTGGTCCCGATGTGGGTATTATTGAATACAGCATTGATAAGTCGTCTTTTTGTCAAATCGACCAGTTCACTCAATGGAGTTCGAACCTTCACCTGCCCTGGGCTTATATTCTTGATGCGGAACTGAGTCCGGGCATCCATGAGATTACTCTCAAGACGACTGACAAGAAGAATCCAAAAAGCCGCGGCCATGCCTGCCGTATCGTTTATTTCCTTGTCAATTGATATATGCCTAAGATAATGTCCAATAAGATAATAACGATTTTCGGAACCGGCAGAGCCAAGCCGGGCGATTCGACATTTACGCTGGCGTACGAGACGGGAACGCTGTTAGCTCAGGCAGATTTTACCATTGCCAACGGCGGTTACGGCGGAACTATGCTGGCGGCGGCGAAAGGGGCCGCCGAGGCTGGCGGTAAAATAATCGGCGTTACGTGCTCGGCGTTTAAGTCCGGCAAAGCAAACAAGTATGTTACCAGTGAAATTGTTACCGGCTCGCTCGATGAACGGCTCGATACGCTTGTGAAATTAGGGCAGGCGTATATCGTCCTGCCGGGCGGAACGGGAACCCTGCTGGAGTTGGCAAAAGTCTGGGAATTAAAAAACAAGGGCTTTCTCAAGACGAATAAACCGATTATACTCTTGGGCGGATTCTGGAAGCCGCTTATCGAGCTTAT
>CBDVBU010000433.1:0-3323 GCA_965372295.1 uncultured Phycisphaerae bacterium | reverse complement strand
CGTTGACCTCATCGATTCGCCAGTAGTAAGTCGTGCCGGGAACAAGACCATCGGGGTACGGGTACCCGGGAAAGCCTGCAACGATAAACACGCCGTCCTGATTGCCCCGGAAGGTCTCGATAGCACCATCGTTAACATCATCAAAGCTGTCGCCCATGTAGATATCATGCGAAACGGCGAATGCGCCGGGCTTCCATGAAAGTGTTACCCATGTGTCAGTGTGCAGCTCGCCGTCCTCCGGGCCGGGACCAAATGCATAGGGCCAAGCCTGACCCTTCATTGCGCCCAGAACCTCGTCTTCCGATAGAGCGTGACTGTAAACACGGACTTCGTCGAGGAATCCATGGAATATCCTGCCCCCATTCTCGTCGCTCGCCCCGATAAGGACCGGGGCATCGACGTTCGGACCTATCGAGAATGGTTTGGGGCCAATTTCATCGACGCCGTTAAGGTAAAGTGTAAGGTCGGTTCCGTCAAAAGTCCAGGCTAAGTGGACCCATTCGTTCTTGGGCATCACCGAGAACTCGACCGATCCGGGGGCCTGATGCGAAATGCCTACTCTGTCGGTATAAGTGGCATTCGTATGGGCTCCCCACAACTCGACCTGGAACATCATCGTGGTTGCGCCCCATCCGTTTGACTTGGTGAAAAAATGCTGGAAAGTTCCCGTTCCATCCCAGAACGCCCAGAGGGCAAGAGAGAATTGCCCCGTCCCATCCGTAGGATCGAAGATTCCGCAATTGATTGACGTGCAATTGTCGTCGCCGAACAGCATCGCCATACCCGTGCTTTGGCCTTCCGGGCCGGGCGCCCATTCCGGCGCCCCGGCTATCGTTCCATGGTAATCATTGCCGGAACTGTCGTAGGCGGTGTCGCCGGAACCTTCTTCGAACCTCCACCAGCCGACAAGATCTGCCTGAACTGTGCTCGACAGAACCAGGCTGAGCACCAAAGCAAAAGAAAATGAATAAATCAGATTTCTACGCATAATAGTCCTCCTTATAAAAAATTTACATGATTATACTTTGGCCATTCACATAAGTAACTGATAAGAACCTTGGACCTTGTTAATTTCTGTTAGTGCTTACCAAGGATAGTTTTTCGGCATAAAATGACCTCCTTCCTTCAAATGCCGATATATGCGGTTAATGAAACAGCAAAAATCTGAAATAAACGATAGAAATTTCACTCGTTGCAAAACTGAAAATCAGCAGATTATTATATATTTATACCAGATCAGCCGGCTTTCTGCAAGGATATTATAAAGAAATCTTCGTAAGCCCAATGTGATGATAAAACCGACTGGAATTGGAAGACTTATTACAGTATTATGGCCTGGATGAATAGATTTTCTTGTTTTCGCCGATAGCGCAGCAGAGCCTGCCTGTCTAAGGTTTTGTCTAATATTTGGTTTTTCGCGAGGCTAATATTATGGAAAAACGCAAGAGAAGCACAAGCAAAAACAGCCCAACCATGAAAAAAATCTCCCGGCGCACCTTTATTGGCGGTTCCGCCGCTGCTGCGGCGATGACAATCGTGCCGGCCTCCGTCCTGGGAGGTCCGGGCCGAACGGCGCCGAGCGAGAAGCTAAATATCGCCGGGATCGGAGTGGGCGGCCAGGGCCGATGGGACCTGGACAATGTCAGCAGCGAGAATATTGTCGCCTTATGTGATGTGGACTGGGCCAGGGCTGCCGATACGTTCAAGAGTTACCCGAAGGCGAAAAAGTACCGCGATTTCCGAGTTATGCTGGAGAAGGAAAACCGAATCGACGCCGTCGTGGTTGCGACGCCTGACCATGTGCACGCCGTCGCTTCGATGATGGCGATCAAAATGGGAAAGCACATCTATTGCGAAAAACCGCTGACCCGGACGGTCCACGAGGCGCGGGCAATCGCCAAAGCGGCACAGCAGGCAGGTGTCGCCACTCAGATGGGAAACCAGGGCATGGCCTTTGAGGGCAACCGCCTGATTAACGAATGGATCTGGGATGGGGTAATTGGCCCGGTCCGTGAGGTGCACGCCTGGTCCGACAGGCCGACGCATAACGGCCAGCTCTTCTGGGCACAGGGCGTTGATCGGCCGAAGGACACGCCGGCCGTTCCATCGACTTTGGACTGGGATTTGTGGCTGGGGCCGGCGCCATATCGACCTTATCATCCGGCATACGTGCCCTTCGCATGGCGCGGCTGGTGGGATTTCGGATCGGGCGGACTGGGTGACATGGGGATACATAATCTGGCGCCGGTCTTTTCGGCGCTGAAGCTCGGCGCGCCGGAAAGCGTGCATTCCAGTTCGACGCTCGTATATAAGGAAACTCTGCCGTTGGCCTCGACGGTTCATTATGAGTTCGGCGCCCGCGCAGATATGCCGCCGGTCAAGCTGCACTGGTACGATGGCGGCATGTTGCCGGCGCGTCCCGATGGGCTGGAAGATACGCGAGAGTTGTCCCGTGAAGACGGCTTGATCTTCATTGGTGATAAAGGCACGATGTATGTCGAAGGCTGGGGTGGCAACAGTCCTCGCCTGATTCCGGAGACGAAAATGAAAGCGTACAAACGGCCTCCCAAAACACTGCCCCGCTCGATCGGGCATCACAAAGAATGGATTCAGGCCTGCAAAACCGGCAGCTCGACACGCTCTAATTTTGGCTTCGCAGGCCCCCTGACCGAGGCAGTTATGCTGGGAACGATTTCCGTTCGAATGGGCGGCAGGAAATTGGACTGGGACAGCAGGAATTTCAAGGTCACGAATTGCCTTCAGGCCAATGAGTATCTGCACTATGAATATCGTTCAGGATGGACGTTATAAAATAGAACATCATAGGGAGGTCAATTGATTATGACGAGTAAGGGAAGGGTCAAAGTTGGGATTATCGGTTCGCAGTTCGAAGCGGACATTCACGTTGCATCGTTTGGAATGATTTCAGATGAGGCGGAAGTTGTCGCCGTCGCCTCGCCCACACCGGGCAACGCCCAAAAGCTGGCGGACAGGTACGGCATCACACGGGTCTTTACTGACTACAAGAAAATGCTTGCCGAGAAGGACATCGAGATGGTGACAATAGCAGGGCCGAATAATCTGCACGCGCAGATGACCGTTGATATCGCTAATTCCGGCAAGCACGTGGTTTGCGAGAAGCCCCTTTGCATGACGCTGGAAGAAGCCGATTTGATGATCGAAACATGCCGGCAAAAGGGTGTGCTGTTGATGTATGCTGAGGAACTGTTTTTTACACCGAAATACGTCAAAGCCAAAGAGATGGCGGACCAGGGTGCGTTCGGCAAGCTTTATCTGGTGAAACAGGCGGAAAAGCATTTCGG
>CBDVBU010000432.1:0-3336 GCA_965372295.1 uncultured Phycisphaerae bacterium | reverse complement strand
CTCAGCCTGTAGTGCCAGGTTCGGATCTAATTTAGCATAGAGATCGCTTATCTGCCGCCATTTATAAAGAGTCCCGTCTCTGTACGGCTCAAGATTTGCCAGCCAGATGTCATTGACATTTGGATAGTCGTAGTATTCCTGGCCTCTAACGCCGGGGACATCCAAAGTCAGTTCACGTGATATCTTCGCGACGACTGTTTCGACCGCCAGATTCAGTTCTTTATTCTCCGATATGGCCGACGTTGCCATCTTGTCCACGCGGGAAACCATAACAAAGAGCACGCCAATAATAGCTAACAGGCTGGTCAGGACTACTGCCAGGATTAGAGCGGAACCAACCGGAAACGCTTTTCTCGACAATTTTTTATCCGCTGTTTCCATTTTCAGCATTTTAATTGCCCAAATAAACAATGTGGGTGAAAGTTCTGCCTTCCTTTATAATCCCTTTGGAATCGAATAGCGTAAACGTAAACTTCAGCGCCCGTCCAAGACCCGGAATCATATCAAAATGCGCTTCATCGATTTGGTTTTCCGGATAATCAATGTTATTAATCCGGACACCTCCGTTGGGAGGATAAGGATACAGGACTCCTGGAATCTCTTCGGAATGAAGCTCAATCCCATTCTGAGCCGGGATAAAGTCCGTATCTAACAGGGTCCCATCGCCATCCGGGTCCACTTCCGGCACCCATCGCTGCAGCGCATCATTCCAGCCCTGAATCTTAAACTCGCCCACGCCTTCACATAAAAGCATGTGAATTGAATTCGGGTCAGCCGGATTGATCTCGGCTCCTCTGACTTGTTCGCTTACGCCGCTCTGTCCCACCTTGACATCGCAAATCACCGAAAGCATATCCGCCTTGTTTACCAAGGGAATCATTTTCCATTCACCCAGTGACATCTTCTCGTACTCATATCGGTTGTTCCACTGATACAACTGCTGATCACTGACGTTGTTTGGATCCAAAAAAACAGCAAGTGCCGGATCGGCCGTCAATATATGCTGGCTTCGAACAAGCATTCGCTCGGCCCTGGCCTGACCCTGGGCAATGACGCCGTCTCGTCTTGCAAGTATATACGTCACCCTGGCAACGTTACCGCGGACCATCGGGTTAACTCGATACGAGTGAAAATCACCGTCGGCGAAAAACATAATCCGATCGAATCTCTCATATCCGTCAAGATCGTTATCCTCATAACCTGTGGCAGGCACGGGCCTGGCGGCCCATATCACGAAAATTTCTCCATCCTTGCGAAGACCTTTGAAATCGGAGTTAAGCTGGCCGGTAATGGCTCGCAGTTTCTGCATAATTTCAGCGTTCGCGATTGCAGTACGGTAAGCATCGATGCTGACTCTGAAAATTACACTCGCAAAGGACAGAACTATGGCTAAAATCCCAATAGCGACAAGAAGCTCGATTAACGTAAAAGCCTTATTAGTTCGTAGTTTGTAGTTCATAGTTCGTAGCTCACTTGTTGACAGATTTCTTCAAGCCACTCAACATTTTTGATAGCTCTGTCAAGTTGCTTCTCAGCTCGTCGTACTTTTGCTCACCGACATGACGTTGTTTGACCGATATTTGCAGGAGTGTAACGCATTCTAAGACCGAACCTCTTGCTATGTCTATAAAACGGCTAAAATCTTTTTTCTTTCGAGCCGATCCTTCTGAAATATTCGATGGTATAGATACTGCTGCCCTCCGCAGCTGGCTGGTCAACCCGAACATTTCATCCTTCGGAAAGTTCTTTGTCAATGTATAAACATCACTGACAAAATCAATTGCTTTATTGTAGACATCAAGTTCTTCAAAATTAAAACCCATAGTGGCATCTTTCTACGAACAACGAACTATGAACTAAAAACTAATCAGCTTCTGATAAATCCCTATGCAGGGATATCTGCCGCCGCCGATCGGAGGTGGAATCACCCACACTGAATCACCGCCCTGCCAAAGCTTGTCCCGGGCAAGAGTGATCTGCTCAGGATAGGCGGGATCTGCACCTCGCTCCATCACTCGATAAATATTCCCAGTCCCGTTTTCAATTATCGTATAACCGTCATTAATACATTGTATATCGCCGGTGATAGTAAGTATTCTGTTACCAATAGTTCCGGAGATACCAACCTGAACCGGAACAGGCCGGACCAGGCCGCCCGGATATGTAGTGCTGCCGCCCACTTTCCTGCTGATAAATATTGTCACCTGCACAAGCCGGTTATCCGGATCAGAATAAACGGGCCTGCATAAGGCAGACCAGTAATAATGCTTCTCGGCGGATGTCCTTGTTGAGGGATATGCAAATTCAACGTCGGGGATAAGACTTACAGATTCGAAATGTGTTTGCCGGCTTGCCGCTAAATTAGGATCCGTCAGATCGATGCCGTATATTCTGACCTTTGCAAAAGCCTCGTCGGCAACTACCGCCGCAATGCTCCGCTCGGTGGCGATTGTCGAAAAATGAATGCCTGTGAGGAACGTGCCGCTTATAAAAATCATCCCAATAGCCAGCGTACCGACAGCCAGCAAAACCTCGGTAAGAGAAAAACCTCTATATTGACGTCTCTTTTTCATAAACCTGTCAATCCGGCAAAATCATCGTCCCCGTATAAGGATTTATATAAATCCTGTCCGGAACCGCCTGGTGCAAATAACCCGACCATGCTACGCCCCTTTTACGGGCCTGCTCGAATTTATCCTTTTCATATATAATAATGAAGCTGTTTCGGCTCAATTCCGCCCCCAAACCCATTGCAGGATAGTCATCCTGGATAAACATACCCACGCCGTAATTATTTATATTCAAAGGAGAATTAAAAATGTTATCCATCGAAAATTTGTCAGGATTTCCATTATCCGGCTGGTAAATTCCATCTCGATTTCTCACCCGGACATCGTGAATGACTAATTTGCCGGACGGCGAGAAAATGATCGAAAAAGTCATCGTATCCATGAGGACATTAACATTATTCATCTCAATATCATTATCAACAATGCCGTCTCCCGGAGGAGTAAGCAGATCGGGATTATATACCATATCCACAACGCCAACCTTCTCAGGCAACTTGATCGGTTTAACACCTTCGACTGCTCGAAAACCCGGTGCTAAGCCAGTTTTTCCAAAGTCGTGCACTATAAAGACCATGTATTGAATGCCTGCCGAATCCTGCTGGAAACGTACGCCGGCATAGTGCTGCTCTTTTGCGGCGATTGCACGGGCCGAAGCAAGAGCGGTGCTTATCAGAGTCTTTGCGCCGCTTTGGGTCTCGAACGAGTTCATAAGCGCACGTATAGCAGGCAATCCGAAACCGACAAGCAGCGCTATGGTTGCGATAAC
>CBDVBU010000431.1:0-3340 GCA_965372295.1 uncultured Phycisphaerae bacterium | reverse complement strand
GCCCAATATGAAGATTATCATCCATTTATCAAAGAGCGATTGTACAAGCTGGTCGATTTTATAAAGTCACTTGCCGGGGCCGGCGTAAAGTCCAAAATTTGCGTGGACTCTGTGCCCCTTGCCGAGAGGGCGTTGGCGGTCAAGGCGGGCCTGGGCTTTATCGGGAAAAACCACATGCTCATAAATCCCGAACTCGGCTGCCGGTTATTTCTCGGCGAGATTATCACCGACTTGAAACTGCCGCCCGGCGAGCCGATTACCGGTGACTGTTCCGGCTGCCGCAAGTGTCTCGATGTCTGCCCGACAGGCGCCCTGAGGCCGGATGGGCAATTCGACGCCGGTAAGTGCATCAATTATTTAACAATAGAATATAAAGACCAAATCCCGCCGGGCCTGGCCGGGAAAATCGGCGACCGGCTCTTCGGCTGTGACGAGTGTGTCGCTGCCTGTCCCTATCAGAAGAACGCGCCGGCCTGCAGGAACAAGCAGTTCAAATTCTATAGCGACAGGGCACGGATTGACTTGCAGAAGATTCTGAACTTAGATGCCGAATCTTTCGACGCCGAATTCGCCGAATCTCCAATCAAACGCCTGGGCCTCGAAAGTCTCAAGCGAAATGCCAGAATCTGCCTTGCCAATATAACGCGTTCGGCCTGATATTCATCTCAGGCGTTCGCATATTTGTCGCGTATTTTTTCCAGCAGCTTTTTGGTGGCCACGATGCCGTCGGTTTCGCTTAGCCTCTCGCCCTCGTACTCGATGCCGACATAGCCTTTGTATCCGGCGTCCAGCACGATCTTCATCATTCGGAAGTAATCGATTTTTGCCTCATCGCCTTTTTCGTTGAAGTCGTAGCTCTTGGCGCTGACGGATTTTGCATACGGCATTAACATCTCGACTGCACCATAGATGTTGGTTTCGGGCGGAAAGTTGCCGAAGTCGGGCAGCGTCCCGCAGTTAGGCAGGTCCACCTTTTTGATAACGCCGGTCAGCCATTGGCCGTCGGACGAAAGCCCGCCGTGGTTCTCGACGATTACGTTGATATCGTGCTCGGCGGCGTATTCGCTGAGCTTTCGCAGACCATCGGCAGCAAGCTTTTGCTGCTCATCGTCCGTGCCCTTCGAATAGGCGTTGACCCGGATCGAATGACAGCCTAAGTATTTGGCTGCTCGGACCCACTTATGATGATTGCTAACGGCCTGGCTGCGGCGGCTCGGCTCCGGGTCGCCGAGGGCGCCTTCGTCGTCGCACATAATCAGCAGGGATTTGACGCCGAGGTCCCCGGCACGCTTCTTCATTTCAGCCAGATACCTCGTATCGTTCGCCTTATCCATAAAGAATATATTGACGTACTCGACAGCCTTAATGCCGAGGGCGCGGGCTTCTTTTGCAAAGTCGAGATTGTCCAATTTCGGCTCGGCCTGGCCGAAAAGCCGTTTGTGCCAGGACCATTGAGCTAATGAAATCTTAAAAGGGGGTTCTTTGCCGGGCATATCTTTTTCCTTTTTATCTTGTGTTTCTGCCGGATTACCATGGACCGGCGGCGATTTCACACCCTTCGACTCCGCTCAGGGTGAAGAGCTTCTTCATGCCGAGCGGAGACGAGGTAGCCGTTCCATATTAACCATCTTTTCACGGTTCGTATTCATTTTCATTCCCGGCATAGGATATCAAAGCCCCTTCCCAGCGTCAAGAGCGGCAAAATTGGCTCCATTCGACGCTGCTCAGGACAAGCTTGTTTGGCTTTGAATTGGCTTTGTTTTTTCGCCGCCTCAGCTCATTAAAATCTCCATAAACCATTGTTAATATTGATTTAACGTCATTTTACCCTTTCGAATATTGGCTTTGTTTTTTCAAATTCCTTTTCGCAATACGCATCACGCAGTACTCAATACGAAATAAATTGACTTTGTTTTTTCAAATTAACCTTAACCACGAATGAACACTAATAAACACCAAGAAATAGTCAATAACCGCGGATTTCGCGGATTACGCGGAAGAAAAGAAAAAATCGTAAATCGCAAATCGAGAATCATAAATGACAAAGTTCTCCATTCTCAATTCAAAATGCGATATACTATATACGATCCTTCGACTCCGCTCAGGACAAGCATACGATATACCATCCATAGTTAGTTTAAAATTATACAAACCATCCCATTTGTCGTCAAGCGAAATCCAAAAAAATCTCCGTGAGACGCAACTCGATACTGGATTCTCGATGCTCAAATTCTGTCTCCTGTCTCCAGCCCAAAAAGTTCCAGACACGCATGGCGGTTCCTTAAGCTGTATATCGGTCTTTTTTGTAATTATTGTATGTTTTAAGCGCCGATTGACGAAATTACTTCTAAACGCAGTTCTTGTTCTCTTTTGCGGCAAGAGCAGTATCTTTCAATTCATACGTGCCCTCTTACCGATGCGGTGGTTTTCTATGCATCAATCCCTTAAGGAACCGCCATTCGTAATTCTCCCCCCACGCGATTGTCAGAGCCTTCTTTTCCTAGAGCGCTGTGACTCGTTTCGGAAACTCAACGGATTCGCCTTTATCAATCCATGAGTCTGGTGTGACTATCAGGTCGTTGATCGTTTTGCCTTCAAACTGCGTCACCCCACGTGAATTTCGGCCAGACCAATGACGAAGCAGAATTGTGGAGCGAAGCAAGTCTCTCTGGAACATTGAGACCAGTACGGTGTTGACGATCTTTCCGGGATCAACGCCGACAAAGTAAAACATGAATACCGATCGATCCTCGGCGAGAAACTCAAGCATTTTGTCAAGGTTGTATGCTTTGGGGTTTGAATTCAGGATCATGATTTTCGTTTTTACGTCCGTTTCGGTATAGAATGCATCGAAATGTCTGTGGTAGTCGCCCAGCGTGTTGTCCGTCTTGAACTGGGGGATGCCTCTGTTTCCAACCTTCAAGGCGGAGATGAGTTGCTGCCGCAGTGATTCATCCTCTCCGGCAATGAGATACTCGATAATCCGACCGCGAACATTGACATTTTCAATGAGTGCGGCCAACAGAATCTCCGTTTTGAACTTGTCAACCTGCGCATCTAACTCTGCCTTGAGTACGACACAATCGTCGGCGTCAACAAAGCGCATAGCTCGATTTGGAGCATCGAGAATTGTGGCTGATGCTTTTTCCCTCACGTGATACTTAGTTCCCGATGGGGTAATGTTGTTCGTCGCTTCCACGAGCCGGGCAAGGTTACCCTCAAATCCAATCTCTGCGTGAATCGCATAAAGCCTGCCAATGTTCTGAGCACTGTTAGAGATTCCCTCAAATTCCCTGACAATGTCAGACCCGTTGAAGCTCCCTCTGATGTTGTTTTCTCT
>CBDVBU010000430.1:0-3354 GCA_965372295.1 uncultured Phycisphaerae bacterium | reverse complement strand
TTGCTCATTCGAAGGAGGCTGGAAACATCACCGTACAGCCTATTGCTGATGGAGTCATCGAAGGTGGAAGCGGCGATATCGTGCTGCGTACGAAATATGACACCGGTGGAATCACATTTTTAGGCGATCCTGCCGCAATCCACACAACTGGAGGTGGAAATGTCTATATGCTGGCTGGTGAAGGTGGTATCACCGTCGGCGATATTACAACGGATGTACCATCGAGTGACAAGACGACCGAGTCTGGGAAAATCAGACTCCTTACGACCAATTACGGCGATATCACAACAGGACAATTATTCGTAGAAGGTGGAAGTTACGATGAAATATCCGTGATTGCAGACGGAGACCTGACGGTTAACGGTGATGTCCGGACAGCCACAAATCAGGTTCCTTCTGATACTAAGGAAGTTGGCCAGGCCAGAACATGTCTGGTATCTAAACATGGCAATGTGGTAATCAATGGTGAGATTTCAGTCGAAGCTCACGGTAAATTAAACACAACAGCGGATATTCATATCGATGCAGGTCAGGATATTACAATAAATCTTGGAGGAGGTCAGATATTAGCAACTGCAAAAACTTCGTCCGAGGGCCCTGCCAACGCATCCGTGTTAATTCATGCCGGCAAGGACATAGAAGGGCCGGGCGTTATTTTGATAACAGACGACGGCGTGAATCCCACTACTCGCGCCAATGCCATTTATCTTGAAGCCAAACCGGGTGGAGGAGGAACTTCTCAGGTGTCTTATGGTGATGAACCTTTGCAGGAGGAACCTTTTTTGCTGTGGGATGTAGAAGTTGGCGCTGTTTATGATGAGGATGGTAATTTAATTGAGGGATCACATGCAAAAATGGAGATCGACGATAATCGAGCCGCCGACTGTCCTGAATGTCCAAGCCCGCCGGGTTTAGTCCCGCCGTTGGACCCGTGGGCCTTTACAACGCACATGAACAATACTATTTACGGTAATGTCCTGGAGGGCAAAACCGGCCTTACGGTGATGCCCGACTCATGGGACTCAAAAACCGCTCATGGCACATTAACGATGGCTGAAAACGGCGATTATGAATACACGCCGGATGATGGCTTTGTGGGTCAGGACAGATTCACATATAAAGCCATCACAGATAAAGGGGTAGAGACCGATCTGGTGGAGGTTACGATAACTGTGATTAACAATCCGCCGGTACAGTTTGACGATACGGTGATAATGGATCAGGGCCAGACTAGCGTTATTATTGACGTGCTGGCCAATGACTATGATCCGGATCACCCGGTATATATGGATGAGCTTACTGTTGTACAGGACAGCATTACTGTCCAGCACGGCGAATTGATTCTGAATGATGACAATACTTTCACTTACATACCGGACTTGGGCTATGTCGGGAAAGACTTTTTCACTTATGCGGTTACGGATGGTGAAAATGGGCAGGAGCTGATATGGACCACGGTAGTGATTTGGGTCTATAACGCAGTATTTATCCCGGCGGCGCCAATTCCTGAGCCGATAGCGATAGAAATTTCGGGTTGTCCGGCATTAGTTAAGTGGGCTGCTGCGGAACTCGGCTCTGACGAAAGAAAGGTTCAGATTTGGATGATGAAAGCCCTGGCTTCTACCGGGAACATCCAGCCTTGCGATGCGTGTGCGAACCTTAAGGAAGCAGCGACAATTTTACAGGATGTCGATGGCGCCCGTGTGGCTGCTTTGACACAGGTGATCAGTGAGTTTGCTTCGAGCACAGCACCGCCGACTGAGGAGCAGATGGCATCAATCGCTGGCGCGATAGCGAATGACATCGAAGGCAACAGACAATATGCTGCGGCTGGGGAATACCTCGATGCCCTTGCGAAGTATGTTGGCGTCCTGAATAGTGAAATGGGCTTTTCCGCGGACGAGTCTGTACAGTTCGCAACGAATAATTATGTTGAGAAACTGGTCGAGGACGAGAATATGGGCGTCGCAGCCTACGTCGCCGCGAGTTTGGCCGCTCTGGGTGGCTCATAGGAATTAGTTTAACGCTTTAATTTGTGAGATATAAAGTTGCCGTCGGGGACTAATCGGCTATCCCCATCCCGACGGCAACTTTTTTTTTCACTATGAAGGCCGAAATCGAGAGTCCTTTTTGAACGGTGATTCGGAAAAAAGAGTTCTTGAAGTTAATGGATAGCTTTCTTCGCAGTCCCGGCGAAAACAAAAGAATCATTCGGCCCCAGGATGCACAAATCTCCCCTTCCAGGCAAGCTGTGCCTTCCTGGTTCCCTGCTCTCCTGGTTTGAAACGCAGCAATTGGGCGACTGCGGCCTCTTGTCGATGCGGGAGTTTTCTACTCATCAATCCCTTAAGGAACCGCCATTCGTCCCCGGCCTGTTTAAAGCAGGAACTCGGGCTTAGGAGTGCCAGCGGTGCGATCCAGACATCTTCTGGTCCTCAGCTTCCTCTTGCCACTCTTCAGGCCCTTGTGAGGCTTCTTCCGGCTTAGCGGTTTCCGGCGTTGTTCCCAGACTTTCCTCAGGAGGCATACTTGCCTGCATATCGGTGAAGGCAGCCAGAATGAAACTATGAGCTTTTTCAGTGGCAGTCTGAAACTTTTGAAGGTTCTGGATTTCGTCTGCCAGGGCCTTTATACTTGGAATTGCCTCAGCAAGACCGGCCTCATTCTTGTTCGCCATCTGCTCGACTGATCCCAGTTTGGTGGCGAGATCATCGCAACGAACTTCAAAAGATGCCATCTTTTGCTCGGATGCTCCCAGCTTATCGGCGAGTTCACTTAGCTTTGTTTTATGTTCGGCAAGCTGATTTTGACTTTCATCTGCTTTGTGCTCACACCCGGCCATACGAGATTCAAAAGATTCTGTCTTCTTCGCAGCCTCTTTTATTCTCCCTATATCCTCAGATTCGAGCACTCTCCTGCCTAATTCCGACAAATGTTTGCTTAGTCTTAATAGCCATCCAATTGCAACTACGGCCACCGCTAAGGCTAATAATGCTAAAAAAACAATTGTTATCGTGTTGAACATAATAGTACCTCATTTTTTAAATCAGGTTCTTATAGTTAGTCATCCGTTCACAATCTGGTGGGCCCGGCTTGATCTTCCCGGCTGTAATTTAGCAGTTTTCTTTAGAGACCATTCCAAGACTTTATCGGTCAGGAGCGAGATGAGCTTGAAGAATTTCTTTGATGCAAAAATAGCTGCGGGATCATGGTTTCCAAAGGATCATGCCCCTACCCTCGACATCATCTGAGCCCCGTCCGTCGATTTTAGGCCAATAATTGCGAAAAAGGACTTAATTTACGGCTTAAGGAACCGCCATTCGTGTACGGTACTTTGTTAGATCCTCTGCCTGT
>CBDVBU010000429.1:0-3375 GCA_965372295.1 uncultured Phycisphaerae bacterium | reverse complement strand
ACGAATGGCACTGCCGTACATTTTAGGTCTTGTTGGCGCCGACTTTCTAACGGGACATGGAAAGCGTAGCCTCCATCTCTGTCCTGCGCTACATCGTTGCTTCGAAGCGCAGGATTGGTATCATGTTTTTCGTCTTCCTTGGCCGATATATTGTGTGCCCTCCTTGGCTTGCCTTCCGGATCAAAACCAGGGAGGGCTTTATCATGACTACGTTAACCAAGCAGTCCGTGGGAATCAAGAATGGTTTCGACGTGATCGCCAATCCCTTTCTCCAAGAAGCGGGCCTGCCCTTCGCCTCCGTGTTGGATGCCGAATCGATCCGGGGCGCCTTCTGCGAAGAAGAAGCGCTCTTCGGTCAGAAAGACATTTTCTCGACCGAGATCGTCCTGTGGGCCTTTCTCGCCCAGACGCTCCGGGATGGCAAAGGGGTCGCCTGTTCGGCGGCCGTAGCGGGCATTGCGACGTACCTGCTGCAAACCGGTCAGTGTCCGCCCTCCGGAGACACGGGCGATTACTGTCGCGCGAGGGCGAAGCTGAACCTGGCAGCGCTACGGCGTCTGGTCCGCGAGTCCTCCCGTCAACTGGAGGGAGACGTCGCTGCCTCATGGTTATGGAAAGGCCTGCACGCCAAACTGGTCGATGGCTTCACGTTTACGATGCCCGATACGCCGGCCAATCAAGAGCAGTTCCCTCAGCTCGGCGCCCAGTCTCCGGGCGTAGGGTTCCCCATTGCGCGGGCCTGTGCCGTGCTCTCGCTGGCCACGGCGTGCGTTTGTGACGCGGCCATCGGGCCCTACGAGGGCAAAGAGACGGGCGAGAACGCCTTGCTACGCGGGATGCTGGAGACGTTTGAGGAAAACGAGGTGGTCGTCTTCGACCGGTACTACTGCTCCTTCATGATGCTGGCGTTGCTCTCGCGGCGCGGGGTCCACGTGTGCGCCCGGCAGCACCAATTACGGCCCACCGATTTTCGACGGGGACGCCGACTGGGTCCCGGCGATCACCTGATCACGTGGCGTCGTCCCCAACGACCGAAGTGGATGTCACCGGAACAGTACGATCAGATTCCCGAGACCCTCACGTTGCGCGAGCTGCAATTCGATGTCACCGTCCCCGGACGGCGGACCAAACGCTTCACCGTCGTGACGACGTTGACCGACCCGCAAGCGTACTCCAAAGAGGAGATCGCCGAGTTGTACGGCTTTCGGTGGAACGTGGAGTTGGACATTCTGCAGATCAAACAGACGCTGCACCTGGACCACGTCCGCTGCAAGAGCCCGGAGATGGTCCGCCGGGAGTTGTGGGTGACCTTGTTGGCCTACAATTTGATCCGCAAAGTGATCGCCACCGCTGCAGCGGTTCATGAGAAACAGCCTCGCCGTCTGGGCTTCACCTTGGCGTGCCAGAGCATCCTGGCGTCCTGGATGTTGTTTTCGACGGGGTCCTGCCGCGATGCCCACGCGATCTACCACACGATGTTGGCCCACATGGCCGCCCACGAAGTGGCCGACCGGCCCGGCCGAATCGAACCGCGCGTCCTGAAACGCCGCCGCCACCGTTACCCACTCATGCAACGACCACGAGAGCAACTACGAGCACAACTCGGAAAAATATAAACCCATGCCAGAAAGGTGTTTGGGAACGGCAGTGCCATTCGTGTCAGGAACCAATGGCACTGTCATGCGTAAGTCATTGTCACAACATAGATTAAAAGCTGCATGTTTTTTGGAGCGGTCAGGTTCAGTGACACCAGTCGACATGTCCCAGGGCTTGCCTGTATGGGCGCGCACCTGATGCGGTAAATTCTGATGAACTTTATGGTCAGGGAACTTTATTTTGCCTTGCCTATTACCTCGTTTTCTCGCAGGTGTACGGTGCTTGCCTTTTTGCTCACTTGTATTGATTCCTTGGCTTGGTCATCAGTGTATGTTTTTTGAGACGACGTTTGACGACCCTCGGTTCGATTCGGCCGGGGCGGTTGCCAACTTCATTGCAGGCAATTTGAAAAAGATTGTGTTTGCCAAGTATTTGCCGGATGGATTCATCCGGCGGCATGAGCCATTGTGACAGAAGCGTATTGCACGCAATAGTAAAGCTCATTTTCCGAGCAAGCTTACCGTGAACAAACGCCGCTTGAGCACATACTAACCTGACCATGTTATAAGCCAGCAGTGTCGCCCAGAATTCACGGCGAATCATATCCGGTGATTTGCATCGCAGATGATCTAGATTCAACATCTGCTTAATCGAAAAGATGTCAAGCTCGGCATACCATCTGTAGCCATACAACTTACCTATTTCAGTGGCCTGATACGTCTCGTGATCAACGAGTGTAGTAGCGACAGTCAGCGGCTCGGTGTGATTGTCGGTCGTGGTGTTAAAGGCAACGATACGGATGTCCATTCGTTCCGGAAGTGAGTAGTAAAGTTCCGGACTCATCCATTGGGCTCTTTGAGGCCGATGCCAGGTGTCTATATAATCGTTGTCATCGAGCCATTTAACCTTGGAATAATCAACCTTACGAAGTTGGTGAAGACGCATACAGACATCAATGCCACGTGATTTCAATAGGGCCAGCATAAAGAATGAGCAAAAGTAGCGATCTGCCAGCATGACATCACCCGGCTTAAAACTATCGAGGACTTTCCGTAATAACGCGGTCTCGCCAGTTTCTTTGCCGGCATAAGGGCCAATAGCAACATTGTCAATACAAGCATCAGCGAGCGAAAGAACTACACAGGCCCGAGCAATTGGAAATCCAACGCCCGGCTTTTGCGTTTTAGATTGAGGAAACTCTTTTTGATTCTCCGGCGTATCGGGCAGGGTAAATGTAAAGCCATCGACTAGCTTGACATTCTTTCCCAGCCAGAGCCAATGGGTAGGGTTTGACAATGATATTTCTTCCGCAATGTCACGAACAAGTTGTCTGAGTACTTCGGCATTAAGCTTATACCGTGCCCGACAGTATTCACCAGAATCCGGACTTGGTGTCGGCATGCCATGTTCAAGCATGTATCTCGTTGTATGGGTGACTGCAGCATTGCATGAGCGTTGTTTGCCGTCTTGCAGCACCTGGCCGACGAAAGACCACAGAGTCAACCCCGTATTCCAAAAGTCGTTTTCCCCATAGCCAAAGAGGACGTCACTATCAGCGAACACTTCCCTGACGCGATTCGCAGACAGTACGTTGCCGAATGGCAGGGAGCTATCCGAATAAGAAAGTTGATCAAACACTGAAAAACCAATACTTCTGTTATTGACGCATTGTGATAAACTCGAAACCATCGTAAACCTCTCTGGCTTAAATTAAGGGACCAAAGCCAGAGAGGTTGCATATAATCTCGGCCAGAGAGGAGCAAAAGCGTTAACGTTTGA
>CBDVBU010000428.1:0-3379 GCA_965372295.1 uncultured Phycisphaerae bacterium | reverse complement strand
CCATGAGTCGCGTGTCCTACCAACCACTCCATTTACCCCTCTCATCGAGGGGGACGGTTCGCGAACCGCCTCTACCGACTTAAATTTAGTCTGGTCTAAGGCATCTTCGATTCAAACTGGTAGTGCCCCGAGCCGACGGCAAAGACGGTTTTTCCCTGCTTTATGCGCAGGAAACGTACCCCCTCGGCCTTGGTAGCCGGCCGGCCTGATTCGGTAATATTTTTGGCACTCTCGGCAGGTATGTAAACGGTCGCAGTCGTATTGGCTGGGACAATCACGTTGAGTGTAAAAGTGCCGTCTTTTAGCTGCCAGTTGCTAACGATCTTGCCGTTAATGGAATCATAGCTTGCCATTGCTCTTGTAATACCGCCGGGCATGGGGCGAATGATAATTTTTTTGTAGCCGGGACCGTCAGTGTCGATCCCGGCGACTGTATCGAATAGCCACCGTCCGACCGAGCCGAAAGCATAGTGGTTGAACGAATTCATGCCGGGGTCCTGGAAGCCTTTTTCCTCGGTCCAGCCGTCCCAGCGCTCCCAGATGGTCGTGGCGCCGTTCTTGATGCTATAGCCCCAACTGGGGAAAGTGTCATTGGCAAGAAGACGATAAGCGACGTCCAGATGTCCGGTCTCCGTAAGAGTCGGCAGTAGATAACTCAAGCCCACGAATCCAGTTGAGAGGTGCCAGTTCTTTGCCTTGATCGCTTCAACGAGGTGTTCTGCCGCTTTTTCACGTTTGTCTGTGGGCAGCAAATCAAAATGCAGGCCCAGCAGATAACAAGTTTGCGTCTCGCCCTTAATCCTGGCATCGTCGGAGACGTAGGCTTCATTGAAAGCGTTCTTTATTTGCCCGAAGAGTTCTTCGTATTCTTCCGCCTCGTCGTCTCTGCCGAGAGCGGCGGCCATTTTCGAGAGCAGCCGGGTACTGTAGGCAAAATAGGCCGTAGCGATTACATCCTTGGGAGTGTTGGATGCGATCGATACCCAGTCGCCGTATCCTTTGTCCGGGCGCAGCAGGCCCATGCTGTTCGTCTTCAAATAGGCAATCCACTTCTTCATCGATTCGAAGTGTTTTTCGATAACACGTTTGTCGCCGTAAACCTCGTAGATCGTCCACGGACAGATTACTCCGGCATCGCCCCAGGCGGCCGTGCCGTCGCCCATCGCGACCTTACGCGGCGCCACGTCGGGGAATCCCCCCTCGGGGCTCTGAGCGTCTTCGAGGTCAACCAGCCACTTGGTGAAAAAGGCCGCGACATCCATATTATATGTTGCGGTGCGGATGAAAATCTGGGCGTCGCCGGTCCAGCCGAGCCGTTCGTCCCGCTGCGGGCAGTCGGTCGGCACCTCGATAAAGTTGCCCCGCTGGCCCCAGACTATATTACGATAGAGTTGATTGACCATAGGATTGGAACACTCGAAGGCCCCGGCCGTCGGCGTATCCGAATGAAGGACAATTCCGGAAATCGCGTCGAGCGCCGGTTTACCCGGATAGCCGGTGACCTCCACGTAGCGGAAGCCGTGAAAAGTAAAGCGAGGCTCCCAGATTTCTTCGCCGCCGCCTTTGCAGATATACGTATCGGTGCAGCGCGCCTCACGAAGGTTGGTGGTATAAATCGTCCCGTCGGGATTGAGCATTTCTGCGAATCGCAGCACGATTTTCGTGCCGGCCTGAGCTGTAGCCTTGAGCCGAACCCAGCCGGAGAAATTCTGGCCCATATCGAAAACGTACGCATTCTTCTTCGGCTCGGTGATTTCTTTTGCGTCGATCTGGAGAATCTTCTGAACCGTCACGCCGGGATAGGCTTGAATTCTGGCTTCTATCCGGTCCGTCGCGGCTACTGCGTCCCAGCCGGTATCGTCGAACCAGTACTTACACCAGTCAGCGGTTTCTTTGCGGCTGTCATAGGTTTCGCCCATCAGGAAGTCCGCCTCGAACAGCGGCCCGTAAGCGGCCTTCCAGGATTCGTCGGTCACAACTACCTGCCTGGTGCCGTCGGCGTATTCGATTTCGAGCTGTACGAACAATCGCGGCTCGCTGCCGTAATGCTCTCTCTTTTTGCCGAAGCCCAGGTACCCGGCATACCATCCGTCGGCAAGAATGGCGCCAACGGTATTACCGCTCTGAGTAAGTAAATCGGTCACGTCATAAGTCTGGTAATACACTCGCTTGGTATAGTCGGTCCAGCCGGGAGTGAAGTAGTCTCTGCCCACGCGCTTGCCGTTGATCTGCAACTCGTATAGCCCCAGGGCCGAAGCATATACAACAGCGCGTTTAACCGGCTTGTTGACGACAAAACTTTTACGCATGTACGGCGGCGGTGGCAAAACCAGCCCTTCCTCTGAAGGCTGTCCCCAGGGACTATCGCCCATCTGCGCAATCACTCTCGCGTCGGACCAGGCATTGTCATCGAAGCCAGGTGTCTGCCAGTCGTCCTGCTCGACGTTGGATGCCTTCCATGAACTGTCAATTGAAACGACCTTGGTCTCTTCGGACTCAAACTTCACCAGAAGCTTGCCGGTAAGCCCCGCCGGATTGGCGGCGTCGCCCTGATTGGCGACGGCAATCGCCAGCGTGTTGATCCCGGTGGTAAGCTTGTCGGTAATATCGAGCTTATGAACCGACTGCCAGCCGCCGACCTGTCCCGCCTCTTGGCCATTGACAAAAAGGGTCGCCTGGTTATCGACCAGCAGCGCGAAACGCGCCCGCTTGATACTTTTACCCGATGCGATCTCGAAACTATTTCTGAAAAACCGCGTGCATATTGGAGCGTTCTTTATCGGGTCACCTTCGTCAAACCATATCCATTTGCCGCCCTCGAGACTGAGCTGATCGGATGTCTGCTGCTGCTCATAAATTGCAGGCGGCTCTGCATCGTAACCGATCCATTTTGCCTGCCAGTCTTCGGATTCGAGCAGACCGGCGGTCCACGTCGCCGGCTCGCTCCAGGCCGATACGCGCCCGTTCCTGTCCCAGACACGTACCTTCCAATAGCAGCGCATCCGCGACTTCAAAGCCTTGCCCTTGTACGCAACCTGATTGCTCCGGTCGGATTTGACTTTACCGCTGTTCCACAGGTCCCCTTTGTTCCGCTTAAGTGTTTCGACGCTGGAGGCAACTAAAATATGGTAGGCGCTCTGCATGCAAGATCGCTGCTCGGATTTTAGAATCCAGCTCAGCCGAGGCTTAATTACGTCAATACCCATGGGATTGACAAGGTACTCACAGCGCAGATTCCCGGCGGTGGTGCCTGTGAATTGAGCTTTACCGCTTTTGCGCATTGCCCCTTCGTCCGTGCATCCCAGGCCCGACAATGACAAAAAGACAATCCCTATCGCCGATATTAATTTGATCCGGTTCATATCATTTTCCTTTCCTT
>CBDVBU010000427.1:0-3427 GCA_965372295.1 uncultured Phycisphaerae bacterium | reverse complement strand
CGACCTTTGTGATTTTCAAAGGGGCATCCCCGGTATTGGTGAACTTAAACTCGCCGAGAAGTTTCTCTCTCGGTCCTACTTTGCCGAAGTCGTAAATGAGGCTCTCAAATTCGATTTTCGGCTCGCCCTTTTTCGCTACTGCCTCTGGTGCGGCGGGCTTTTCGGCCACCTTGGCCTGCCGCTGACAGCCTGCAAGCAGTAAAAATACGCAGCTAACAGCAATAAAAACCAAGTATCTTCGCTTCATATTCCAATCTCCACAATAAACTATTAGTCTGTCAACTTCGATTAAGTAGGTTGTCATTCCGCACTTGATGCGGAATCCAATATGCCAACGATTCTGGATTCCCGCTTTCGCGGGAATGACAAGCCAAGTTTCGGCTAATTCACGATACCCATTTTAACAAGAGCAACATCCAAGATCAACTATAATCAATGCTGATACAAGAATTTGTGTCTCTTTTTAACCCGCTTGAATATTTTTACTTTCTAAAAAATTTGAAAAATATTTTTATTTTTTGGTTGACATTGCATAGTTTGCATAACATAATAAGCAAAACAAGTTAATAAATGCTTCTATCAATCTTTGAAATCATGATCTTTAAGGGAGATAACAATGAAGTTTGAAAGTCAGTTGTTAAAGGGGGTAGCCCCGGTGGTTGTTCTGGAGATACTTTCCGGCGGCCAAATGTACGGTTACGAACTGAGCCAAACGATAGAGCAACGGAGCGGCGAGATTTTGACGCTCGGCAAAGGAACGTTGTACCCGCTGCTTTACAATCTCGAGGCGAAGAAACTGGTGCAGGGCAAGTGGGAGACAGCCGGGACCGGCCGAAAAAGACGATACTACTCCATAACCAGCAAAGGCAAGGATGAACTGGCAAAGCAAAAGGCCCAGCTTAAAGAGCTCACGGCAGGCCTGAATCTCGTCTTCGGCGGAGCAATCGCGTTAGCATAAACTCTATTTAGCCCCCAGTTTTTACTGGGGGTTCACGAAACCAAACACGATACACGAGGTGATTTGATGAGAATCAGAAGAATCATCATAGGAGTCGTAATCGGGGCGGTTATTGGGGCAGTGCTGGAATATGTCAACATGATTTTCACCTTCATGATGCCGCCATATTTAGTCTTTCTGGTACTGGTGCTTGCTGGAGGTTGTGTTGGAGCCGCAGTGAAAGGTGCCAAAGACAACGAGCTGCCGGGCAAACCGAAGGACCTTGAAGATTTGCCTGCCTGCGGAACTGAGTTTATAAAGCAGCTCTTAAGAAAGATGCGTTATCGCCGGAAGGTTCGGGATGATGTCGAGGCCGAGTTGACGGCGCATTTTGAAGATGAGCTGAAAGACTGCAAGAGCGGCGAAGAAAAAGAGGAAAAAGCCAGGCAACTCTTGACCGACTTCGGCGACCTGAAGCTGCTGGCGATACTTTTACGCCGGGCCAAGAAACGCTGCCGGCCGCTCTGGCGAACCGTCATAGCAAGGACATTTCAAGCCATTGGCGTGTTATTTGTATGCTTTATCTTCTATACCATCTGGTTTTCTTTCGGCGAGCCGTCGTTCCGCGTGGATTATGTTCAATTGCTCAACCAGATGAATCAGCCGCAGGTCCTCGACCAGGATAATGCCTGGCCCCATTATGAAAAGGCATTCGAACTATATGTACCCCAAAGCCCGTTCGTCAAACAGTTGATTTCATACAGACGTAAAGGGAAAGCACGCGAAGACGCATTGCGGCTAAAAGACCTGCTACTGGATAATAAACAGCAGATTCAGGGCTGGTTCGAGAAGAACCGGAAATACTGGGACAATTTTAACTCTGAACAACAATCAGTCATTCTCAAATGCTTTGAGTATGATTGGGTACCATTTCCCAGGATCGTCCATCAGAATTACAACGATTGGTATGCAACGCCATTTCACTGGATGACCGAACATGTTCTGAGGTGTATTAATGATGATGCCGAACTAACGAATCCTGATCCACGTGTAAACCTGCCGAATAATGTGCCTCCCGAATTCCCGAACGATGAGTTGAGAGAATGGCTAAAACAAAGCAAGATTCCTCCGAATTTCCTGCAAGCTGTTTCGGTCGCGGTACTCCACGAGGCCATAAAGCGCTATTCGAACATCCCGGAGGACATTCGGGGAGTACTTTCAGACTTCGAGCTTGAATATATCAGTCCCTGGATCAGGCAAAACGAAGCTGCATGGCAGGAATTACTGGCCGGCAGTGCCAAGTCGTACTGCTACCGGCCGTACACTCATGATCCAAATAGTTATGACAAGTCAGCCTGGAGCATCCTCCTGCCGCCACTGAATTCCCTGAAGGATTTTGCAAGGATGGGAGCTTGGCGCTCGCGCATCGACAGAGATCAGGGCCGCCTGCAGCAAAGCACCGAGAATTGTCTTGCTATCGCCCGCGCCGCCGGCCATTGGCAGCGCAAGGGAACGCTCGTCGAACAATTGGTGGGCATGGCGATAAGCAGTCTCGCACATGCCGAAATACAGAATCTTTTGGCCGTCCGGAAACTTTCAGCCGCTGAGCTGCAGCACTTTCAGGAGCAGTTGTCGCAGATTTACTCGGAAGGCTACCCGCTGATAAACATGGAAGGTGATAGACTGGCTTTTATGGATATCGTTCAGCGTTCGTTCACCGATGGAGGCCCCGGCGGGGGACATTTAATACCCGGCTCGTGGGACGAGTTTACAAATTGGAATCCATCCGGCCTTGATGAAATAAATAAACGAATTTTCATGCCATTATTCACGGCGGCAAGCATGATTCACGCACGACGCGATGCGACGGTGGCAAAAGCCAACGAGATATACGACCTGCAAAGCGAGGTTGCCAGGATGACTCCTTATCAAAGGCATGTGTCTGATCTCAAAACGGCTGATGAGATAATGTACGAATCATGGCATGGCTACAGATTCTTTCTTATCGGAGTTTTCATGCCAGCTACGGCCAGAATCTCTGAAATTGCATATAGGGCCAAAACGTATCACGAAGCAACAGTGGTAATATTGGCGCTTCAGCGATGGCGGTTAGAGAAGAATCAATATCCGGCAAGCCTTGGTGAGTTGGTTACGGCCGGATTCCTGAACGAGCTGCCTATGGACCCCTGGAGCGACAAGCCCCTGGTCTACAAAAAAACAGATGATGATTTCATTCTCTACAGCGTCGGGCCGAATTTCGCGGATGACGGTGGCGAATTCGCCATGAAGCGCGGCAAACCGCATATGTGGGGAACCGACGAAGCCGGAGACAGCATTTTCTGGCCGGTCACCAAATCGCCGCCCCGCTGAAATCCTTGCAATTCCATTCGGAACACCATATTATTTCCTGCACTGGTTTTCAAGATAAAACAGGTAGGGTGTGCACGGCACACCATTAATCGAAATATTTTTGCAGGAGATAACGATGAG
>CBDVBU010000426.1:0-3432 GCA_965372295.1 uncultured Phycisphaerae bacterium | reverse complement strand
CATCAGGTTGTGTAGAGGACTTTCACCTCCAAGTTGCCGAACATGCTCGGCACACCAAAAAAAGAGGCAAGCCTTTCGACTTGCCTCCTGGCTAACTAATTTGTTGGCCTTGGCCAAGGCAAACATTTTACCTGCGTCGACGCAGGAACAGAGCGCCAAGACTGAGCAATATAACAGTCATTGGCTCAGGAACAACCGTAACATTCACTGAAGCGACAGGTGTAGTAAACTCAGGATCAACGAAGAATGAAATCGTAGCAGTGTCACCTACGGCGCCAATGTAATCGAATCTGAACTGAGAACCTGCAGCTATAGCGGGAACTCCTTCCGGGCTCATTGATGCAGAAAGTTCATAACCGGCGCCCCAACCAGCCTCTGTGTAGGCTGTAGCGGCGCCACTATTTCCTGCAGCGTCCAGAATGACGGCGTTTTCCAATAATCCGGCACCGCCTTCTTCAACGATAATATAACCCAACCAACTGGAGGCATCCTCGCTCACCACGGTAATTGTGGCCGTTACATCAACTTCAAAAGATTCCCCTTCCTGTTCATCGACTTTGATAAGCATAGCATTCGCCGCCGATGCCAGTCCGAGAACCAAAATCAAAACTAACATTTTTCTCATCATCTTCTCCTTTCATTTCGTCGTAAAGATATAGTCATTGAAATATCCAAGTCTCATACTGCAATTGTGCCGATTACTTCGGCTCCGAGTCCCAGGCCTGTTACGGACAATCGGGAGCAGGACTATCGGCAGCTTGCCAGTTAGCAATCAGGATGTCCAGATCATTGGTCGAGACACGATATTTCTGCTTACCCTGGGGCAGATGATCGAAATCAGCACAAATCAGAGGAACACCACCAACCATTTGGCCGTCAATCTCGGCAAAGCTTTTATTCCATGCTGCAATGAGAATGTCCAGATCGTTGGTTGATACCCAGTATTTCTGCTTACCTTGAGACGTACCATCGGCGTCGCCGTGGCACTGCCTTGCGTTAATACTGGCTATCCAGCATTCGGGATTTCCTACGGCCTGCCATTCATCAGGTTGCGGACCCGTGTAGCCGCCAGCACCTCCGATTTGAATATCTGTTGCGCCGGCCAAATCCACAGTTGCTTCCGAAGCATCTTCCAGCACCACATTGCCGCGTGTAGCATTAGTTGTCACCGTCACTTTGCAAGCCTCACTACATGTGATGACGCAAAGCCTGCCCTCAAGAGCCGGTGCTGCGGTATCATAAAGCGAGCCCATCTCAATAGTGATGCCGTTTGTGCCGAGACCACCTAATGCGCCTGGATCGTTAACGTCGGCTACGGGTGTGTAACCCTCTACTGCCCAATCACTGACTTCACCGGTTGTTGCATCGACGGTAATATGCCGACTGAAGTTGGCCGGGAATATACCGTAGCCGTTGTTGTCGTCTCCAACCGCGAAATCGCTGATGGCATCGATAGTTCCGGCATCGACCGTGATGTCAAGGGCGAAAGCCCTGACCAACTCGGTTCCCGAGTAGTCGATGGCGGCTTTTCCGTCACCTATATCTGTTACGGTGACGGCAACGCTTGCCCAGGCCGGTGTAGCTAATAAGACCACAACCAAAGCAAGAATAATCTTTTTCATAATACAACTCCTTCCTTTCCTTCTTCTTCTCTTCTTCGCAGAACTATGCTCTGCTATATCTTGGTTTTGTTTCCTGCCTGAAAAAAACATTGTATTCGCTCGTTCAATTTATAATGAATAATACTTTTACACCATTGAACACAGCGTTCCGGCCGACAGGAACTGCCGAAAGGAAATAAAATTATTTTCTGCCCTTGTTCACTCCTTTCTCGCCTACCGGCGGAACATGCGTGCCAAAATTACAGCACAGGTTTATGTTGGTGAAGATCAATTTCATCGTAACACAAGTTTTCCCTTACTTCAAGCAGAAAATGCCAAAAAACAAGTTTTTTTTGTGATTTTAGAGTTCGTAAATGCAAATTTGGCAGGTCTATGGTAATGTCTAACTTATGTACGGTTTTCTGAAAGGACGATTACTATTTGTAAGACTGTGCCTGCTGGCGGCAACTTTAATGCTGATTGGTATTGGAATAGCCACTATTTACTCTATTGGTAATCCCGCAGAGCAAAGTCCCGCCGGTCAAGCCGAGGATTTGAGTAATAAATGGGAAAAACAGGTCATTTTCTTCATAGTCGGATTAGCCGGCTTCATAGTGATTAACTCGATCAACTACAGGCGTTTAGGCTCGATAAGCTACTGGATTTTTGCTGGCATCCTTGTACTGCTGGTTATACTGCTTATAAGCAAATATGTCGTTGTTTTGCCTTTTGCAAAACCGAAAAATGGTACGTACCGTTGGATATGGTTCTCTGTTGGAGGTTACCCGCTTCCATCGCTTCAACCTTCGGAATTCTGTAAACTGGCGTATATTCTGGCCCTGGCATGGTATTTGAGATATCGGAGCAACTATCGGAATTTCAAGGCCCTCATCGGACCATTTGCCCTGGCGCTTTTACCGATGGTCCTTATCTTACCCGAGCCTGATCTTGGAACCGTATTGTTGATGATGCCGATTTTGTTCACAATGCTGTTTGTAGCCGGGGCTAAGGTCAAGCATTTGCTGATTATTATATTTATGGCTATTATGGTCAGCCCATTGCTATGGTTCAAAATGGAGGATTATCAGCGGACCAGAATAAGCAGTGTATTTTTACAAAACGCCTGGATCCGCGAGAAAGCCGAACAGCAACCGATCCTGGGCAGGATTCTCGTGGGAACCGAGTTCAGCACGAAAAAATGGAAGAATGACTGGGGCTACCATCTTATCCGTTCGAAATATGCTATCGCCTCCGGCGGGATAAACAGCGGCAAAGGATACGGCTACAGGCGAGGACCCTTCATTAAATACAATTTCCTGCCCGAAAGGCACAACGATTTCATTTTTGCCGTAATCGCCCATCAATGGGGTTTCTGGGGCTGCCTGGGTTTGCTTGGGCTTTATGTTATTATTGTAAGCTGCGGACTGGAAATCGCAGCGAACAATACCGATCCGTTCGGCAGATTGCTTGCCATCGGTATTGTCGCTATGTTCGTAGTTGAGGTCATCATAAATGTTGGCATGACCGTTGGTCTTATGCCGATAACAGGCTTGACATTGCCATTCGTAAGCTACGGTGGTTCAAGTCTGCTGATTTGTATGATTTCTGTGGGATTATTGAATAATATTGGGCGGTGCAGGCCTTTTAGCGTGGCACGCAAAGCGTAGCGTAAAACTTCCCAGCCGTGACTGGTGAATCGAGCAGCCGGAAATGATAAAAGGCTTTAGACAAATTGCGGGCATTACGACGATCAGCAGAGTTTTCGGCATGCTGCGGGACATGGCGTTCGCCTATTTCCTCGGCGCCGCCGGTCTGATGGACGGCTGGGTGA
>CBDVBU010000425.1:0-3438 GCA_965372295.1 uncultured Phycisphaerae bacterium | reverse complement strand
ACAAATACCAGTGCTACATCGTCAAACCGTGCTATGAATGTCGTCTGGTCCGCTGAAATCTTGACCCTGGTAATCGGCATGTCGCTCCAGAAGCCGATGAAGTTGTCATCGGTGGAATGGTCGGGGAAACGCACGCCGTCTGCGAAGTCGAACTCAGTGCTGTTGCCATCAGGGTCGTAGAATGAAATGGAAGCCCCGCCGGAGTTCCAACCCGAATTGGCCAGCACTATGCCAAAGCCCTGAAGCCAATAGTTTTCCGGCGTCTGAAACTCCAATATCCACTCGCTGGGGCCGCTTCGATCCAAATGGGAAATCAATCGTGTGCCGGATGTCGAGCCTGCGGAAGTCGGATCCGGCGGCGGCTGCTCCCATTCGATGACTTGGATGGAGTTCAAATTGGTTGTACTCAGGATACTGGCCTCAAACGGTAAGCCGATGATATTCAGGTCAACTCCCTGGCTGTTAGCTACTTCTGTCCCGACAGGCAGGGAGTCCCAGCCAATACCGCCTGCGTATCGGCCCGGTTGTTCCATCTGGTCTCTGAAGGAGGCCAAGTCCTGCTGTCCCGGGTCTTTGAAAGCGGCATTGGCCCAGCTATGTTCGATCCCACCATCGTTGTAGGTGTTCGGAGGTGCGAGCAGGTAGCCCGGATCGGCAGCTATGGGAGCCCACTCGATTTCCAGGGCCGGACACGGACCGGCCAGTACGAAAACTGTGAACAAGACAGGGTAAAAAACATGCATCATAATTCTCATCGATCTTCTCCTTTTGCTGCAACCACTTGCTACCGGAAACCGGTTTAAGTGGAGCAGGCTAATCCTGAGCGGCAGAAATATTTCAAGGATACTCTGTTGAAAATTCCTAAAAAAACTCGGTCGCCATTAAACAATACTATCCTATCAAAATCCTGGCTTAATTGCAAGAATCTTAAGCTTATTTTCACGGATAAAAAGAAATTTAGTCTCTCTTTGCGTAATTTTTTTGACAGGTTAAGTACCAACTGTACCAACAGTTACGATTGGATTGCCCGCGTCAAGTGGTAACTCACTCAAACTAAGGGCTTTTATCCTAAGCTTCTCCGCAGCAAATCCTTGTATCCGTCTTTTTGAATTAGAGTAGCCGTATATTTGAACAACAGAAAAATCCATGCCCTCCATACGTAATTCGGGTGTTAGGTCAATTACTCACCGAGGGCTTCGATGTCTGCGGCGTCCTTTTTTCTGCCGGTTGCCTTCTTATTAGCAATGAAATCCTCACGGCTAATAAAATAAACCGACGTTCCACCATATTTGCCGAGGACTTTACCCATGTCGGCCTTTTCCCATGAAAGGCCGCTGATGCTTGTTATGATGTCAATGCGTATGGGAGGTAAGCCAAGCTGGATGACTTTGCCCGGCGTGGTGAAATCATTCTCAGACAGATCCAGCGAACCGAAGCCAAACTCGTTCAGAGCAGCAAGAATACACTCGCCGTTTTCGCGAACCGGCCTGACGAACAGGTCGATATCGCCGGTAAAACGCGGGGCGCCGTGAAAGGCCAGTGCGTAACCGCCGACGATGAGGTATTCAACTTTGTGCCTGTTGAACAACTCGAGCAACTCTTTGAAGTCGTTGCGAATCTCCATAATATTCACGCCTGATGGCATCGACCGCCGCGAGGCGTTCCTCGGGGGGACGGCTGAGCCAATACTGAAGGTTCTGCTTGATTTCCGAGAAGTTATCCATATCCTGTTTTTTTGCAGTCTTGCGAATCATCTTTGTATTATACCATTAACAAGCATCATGTGCTAATCAAACCACTCATCTTTTGTATCAAACGGCGGGATGCATACATTTACGATTCTCATTCTTCCGACGGCTCGGTGGCGGCAGCCTGGCTTGATGAAGATGGCGGTAAAGGGTGTGACCGGCACTTTTTTGCCGTCGAGTTCCATTTGGCCGGAGCCTTCGAGGATGAGGTAGATTTCGGTCAGCTTTTTATGGTAATGCACCCGCGAGTCCTCCTGGATATCGACAATATGCATGGTGGCGGTGGAATTATCCGGGCCGGCGAACGCCCTTTTGGCAAAGCCGCATGGACACTTAACCGCGTCAATCTCGTCAAAACGTGCTATCATATAGTTTGCCATAATTTGTCCCTAATAATCTTCAATCGGTGTTTTCCGAACCGAATACACGAAGCTAAGACCATCTGAGAGAATATACACTCCCTCTTTCTGTCACGCTGAGCAACGCGAAGCATCTGGGATTAGAACTTGAAAATAGATTCTTCACTGCGCTACGCTCCGTTCAGAATGACAGTCAATTCATTCTGTTCTGGATTCTTAAAACTGTTGAATTCTCAATCGACTCGGTGTATATTCTGCCCCAAGTGTGTGATTTAATCAAGATTTGAATGGACTTGTTTTTTAAGGAAGCGTATTTAAGCAAGAAGGAAGGTATAATGAGCGATTTATTTAAGTTGCAGGACAAGACAATCGTAATTACCGGGGGCGGCGGCGTGCTCTGCAGCGCGATGGCTGTGGCGCTGGCCAAGGCCGGGGCGAGGATCGCCATTCTTGACTTGGCCGAAGTCGCCGCAGCCGAAGTTGCGGACGAAATCCAATCCAGTGGAGGCTTGGCCATTGCGGTCAAGTGCGACGTGCTGGACAAAGAGAGCCTGGAATCGGCGAAAGAGGAAATCAATTCCGTGTACGGCCGGATTGACGTATTGATTAACGGGGCCGGCGGAAATAAAAAAGAAGCCACCACGTCGCCGGACTTGCCCTTTTTCGATCTGCCGAGTGAAGCTTTGCAGTTTGTTTTCAACCTGAATTTCATCGGGACTTTGCTGCCAAGCCAGGTCTTCGGCAAAGAAATGGCCGAAAGCGGCGGCGGGATAATACTGAATATTTCCAGCATGTGCGCATTCAGCCCCCTGACCAAGATCCCCGGCTATTCGGCGGCCAAGGCGGCGGTGAGCAACTTCACGCAGTGGCTGGCCGTGCACATTTGCCAGAACTACTCTAAAGACGTCCGCGTCAACGCGATAGCGCCGGGATTCTTCCTGACCGAACAAAACCGGTTCCTGCTGACCGACGAGAAAACCGGCGAGCTAACCGCCCGCGGCAAAACAATTATCGACCATACGCCGATGGGCAGATTCGGCGAGCCTGAAGAACTGATCGGAACCGTGATGTGGCTGCTGAGCGATGCGGCGAAATTCGTCACCGGCATTGTCGTGCCCATCGACGGCGGATTCTCGGCTTTCAGCGGAGTCTGAACAATTGATTAGTGATGATTGATGAATGATTATTTCATTGGAAAAAATGATGGCCGATATTGATCCGGCAAAACCTTTGAAAGAATTCAGACCCAAGCATAAATTCTTCGTCGGCATAGACTCCGACGGCTGTGCTTTCGATACGATGGGGATCAAGCAGCGCGAATGCTTCTGCCC
>CBDVBU010000424.1:0-3439 GCA_965372295.1 uncultured Phycisphaerae bacterium | reverse complement strand
GGCACTCAGGAAGCCAAAAAATCTCCGCGCAAGAATATCAATGCAGCCGAGGCGCTTCCGCCTCTTCCGCTGCCGGCGACACCATTGAGGCGAACCGAACGCAAGAAACCACCGCAGCCCGATTACCTGGTTGGAAAGGTGATTTGGGGGGAATCCGCTTCTTTCGCCGACAGCACAGGAAAAAAATTGGAAATTGCCGACTGGAACCTGTGCCCAACGGACACGGAGAAATTCGTGGCACAAGCCCGGGCAATGGATTTGCAATATCACTGGCAGAATACCAACCTCAATGATTTTCATTTTGATCCGAAGAAACTGCCGACCCTGTTATTCAGCGGAGTACGAACCTTAAAGCTCAGCGATTCGCATATCCAGGCTTTACGCGATTACGTATTGAACGGCGGCATGATTATCTGCGATTCGATCGCCGGGTCTCCATACTTTTACGAATCGGCAAAGAATATTTTTCTCCGGGCATTTCCGGAAAGTCGTTTTCGCACAATATCCCCCGACCATCCGCTCTATCATATTATCGTTGATATCGACAAAGTAACGTATAAGGGCAACAAGGGACAATCCGGACCGTTCATGGAGGGAATTTATATCGGCAGCCGGGTCGGAGTGTTAGTCTCAAAATTCGGTATGGGCTGTGGATGGAACCGAAGCACGGACAGGCTGAAGAAACTGAAAAACGCCGCCTATTATGACGTCAAGAGCGCAAACGAAATCGGAGTCAACCTTGCAGCATACATTGTTGGCTACGCCGAGGTCGGTCTCGTTGAGGGCCGTCCGGAAGTTTTCGGCCTTACCGACCAGACCAGGCCGACCGATGAATTTGTATTCGCCCAGATCAAGCACGATGGCCTCTGGAACGTGCATCCCGGCGCCGCGACGGCACTGCTGATGAAGCTGCGCCGATATACCTCCGTCAGGGTTAATCTCAAACGCGCCGGTGTCGACCTCGAAAAAGACGACCTCTCATCGTATCCGTTTCTTTATCTGACCGGGCTTGATGATTTTTCCTTCTCCCAGAACGAAATCGGTGCGCTTCAGCGATATCTCAATGATGAAGGCGTGCTTTTAATTAATAACGGCCTGGGATTAGGCACGTTTGACGCAGCCGTTCGGCGCGAGCTGAAAAACATCCTGCCCAACATGACACTACAACCGATTCCGACCGGCCATAGTCTTTACAGCAGCCTTTTCGATGTTTCAAAAGTACGGTATTCACCGTCATTAACCAAGAGCAAGCCGGAGCTAAACAATCAGCCATACCTGTTGGGCGTCACTATCGACGGTGACGTCAGAGTAATTTACAGCCCTTACGACCTTGAGGCCGGCTGGCTCGAAGTTTATTACCCACTGATGAAAGGTTACGAATCCGTTTCCTCGCAGCGGCTGGGAATAAATATGATTATATACATAATGACTCATTAAGTTGGAGTTTCTATGTCAGGCAACATCGTATTAACAGTACAATGTCCCGAGTGCGGCAAGACCTATAAGCTGAGCCACGCATCGCCGGGCAAAAAGGCCCGCTGCAGATGCGGGTGCGAATTTGAAATAACGGCCGAACATCTGCCGGCGGACGATTCGCGGCAATCCCAGAGAGTTGAGATTTCAGATGACGAAGCCCTTGCGGCGGTCGAGCGGCTGACAAGAGTCAAGGCGGCGATATTGAGCGAAGTGGGAAAGGCTATCATCGGTCAGAAAGAGGTTCTGGAGCAAATTCTTACAGGATTTTTCGCCGGAGGTCACTGTCTTCTGCTGGGCGTTCCGGGCCTTGCAAAAACGCTCATGGTCCACAGCCTTGCCCAGACAATGCGCCTGCGTTTTAAGCGTATCCAGTTTACGCCCGACCTGATGCCGACTGATATTACGGGAACAAACATTCTGGAAGAGGATCCCGATACCCGGCAGCGAACGTTTGCGTTTCATAAGGGGCCGATTTTTACAAACGTGCTTTTGGCCGATGAAATCAACCGAACGCCACCAAAAACACAGGCTGCACTGCTCGAAGCGATGCAGGAGCACCAGGTGACAACCGGGGGCAATACTTACGACCTGCCCTCGCCTTTTTTGGTGCTGGCAACACAGAATCCTCTGGAGCTTGAGGGCACTTACCCTCTGCCCGAAGCGCAATTAGACCGCTTCATCCTGCTGATAAAAGTCGATTACCCGGACCTTGACGAGGAGCAGAAAATCCTGCTGTCAACGACTGGCGCCGACGGTGAAATGCTCAAGAGCAAGGTGGATGCAAAATCCGTGACAATGTATCAGGATCTGGTCAGGCGGGTCCCGGTCAGCGAACACGTGGCAAACTATGCGGCAAGACTTTGTCGCGCAACCCGGCCGCAGGGAGATGCCCCCGACCTTATTCAAAAGTATGTACGTTATGGCTGCGGACCGCGCGCCGGACAATCCCTGCTTCTTTCGGCCAAGGCGCACGTAGTTCTGAACGGACGCTTCAATGTCTCCTGCGAGGATATTCGCAAATATGCCTTACCGGTTATGCGCCACCGGGTGATACTAAATTTTGCCGCCGCCAGCGAGGGACTCGATTCCGACGCCGTTATCGAAAGATTACTGGAGACTATACCCGAATCGCATTAAACCAGCATTTATAACCGGCCGAGTCTATGAACGAATCAGGTGAATATCATTATCTTCCGGCCCATATTGCCGAACGCCTTCGCGGCATCGAAATCGGCGTGCGCAGGCCGATGGACGGAAGCAAGCAGGGCCTGCACAGGTCGCCGGCCTTCGGCTCGTCGGTGGAGTTCGCCGAGTATCGCGAGTACATGCCGGGCGACCCGATCTCGCAGATTGACTGGCCCGTTTACGCCCGCAGCGACCGTTATGTGATCCGGCGATTTCACGAAGACGTCAGTATCCGCTGCTACGTGCTGCTCGATATCTCCGGGAGTATGGGCTATAAAGGCAGCGGGGCAATGAGCAAGATCGAATACGGCTCTTATCTTGCCGCGTCTATGCTGTATGTGATGATACAGCAAAGCGACACATCTTCATTGATCACGTTTGACAGCCAAATCCGCAGCTACCACGAACCGACCGGCACGTTCACCCGGCTAAAGCCGATGCTGCTGGAGCTTGAGGACCTCAAACCGGGCAAAGCCGGTGACATCGAAGCGGTCCTGCATAACGCCGCGGAACTCATCAAAGGCCGGGCTTTAGTGATGATTATTTCCGATTTTCTCCAGGAACCCGAAAAAATCATCAGGGGCATCAACCATCTCTATCACGATGGCAAGGATGTGACGTTGTTTCATCTGATGGACCCGACCGAGTTGAACATGGCGATATCCGGGCTTCTCGAAGTCGTATCGATGGAACAGGAGGGCAAGCTGATCGTGGACTTCGGGCGAATCAAGGAAAGTTATCTTAAACAATTGCGACTTTATCTCGACCAGTTGCGAAC
>CBDVBU010000423.1:0-3449 GCA_965372295.1 uncultured Phycisphaerae bacterium | reverse complement strand
TATGCTCCGGGCTGTATAGTTTGGCCTCTTTTCGTGTTCCGCTCGCAGGAATATCGATTGCCGGAAATATCCTCGCCTCAGCCAAGGATCTATCGAGCACAACCTCGCTGTTGCCGGTTCCCTTGAACTCTTCGAATATCAGCTGGTCCATTCGCGAACCGGTATTGATCAGACATGTGGCGATGATAGTCACCGAGCCTCCATTCTCTATCGTACGTGCAAGCCCAAACAGCCTGCGAGGTATTTCCATTACACCAGATTCCAATCCGCCGCTCATAGTACTGCCTCGCCGACCACCTCGACGATGGCCCCTGTTATTAAATGCTCTTCCAAGCCTTGTAAGACTATCTATCAACACCACAACCTCCCGTCCACATTCCAGTTCCATCTGCACATGACTAAGCATTAATTCGACAAGTTCAACATGTTCCTCAACGCTTTGGTCGCTCGTACTGGCTATCACTTCAGCACATTTTGCTGTTCTGCGAAACTGCGTCACTTCTTCGGGCCGCTCATCTATCAACAACACGATAATGCGAGTTTCGGGCGAGCATTCGTGTATCGCAGTTGCCATCTGTTCCAAAAGAACCGTCTTGCCAGCCTTGGGCGGCGAGACTATCAGCTGACGCGTGCCCTTACCTATCGGCGATATCAGATCTATTATCCGCATACTCTTATTACCGCTAAGTCCAAGCTCAAACCGCTGATGTGGATCTATCACTACCATATCCGAAAATCGTGGCCTTTTCCCAAAAGCCTTTGGCTCCATCCCGCCAAGCGTTTCTATAGATACCAGCCGAGCAGCACCGTTCTTTCGTTCAACATGACCTGTAACAGCTGCACCTTCACTAAGGGCATATTGCCTGGCTAATTCGGGTGATACCATTATTTCAAGTTGGCTTTTTCGATAAGAGCGTTCAGCCGTCCTGACCACAAATTGCTGCCTGCCCATACGTTTCAGTATTCCGGTAATTGTATCTGACATAAATATTCCCTAATGATTTTACTATAAGATAAATAACGATAAGTTAATCGAATGTATCATACAACATTGATATGTATAAGCACATCGTTTAAATTACAAAGACTTATATAAGATTCTCATTTTGATATCAGATATTTGGATGTAACAGATGATATGGCGTTATTAGGATTACAGGATGTTAGTATTGGCTTTGGCGGATATCCATTGCTTGCGCATATGAACTTTAATATCGAACATGGCGAGCGTATATGCCTGCTTGGCCGTAATGGTGTTGGCAAATCAACGCTAATGAAACTTATTTGCGGGGAACTTGAACACGAAAGCGGGATTGTTTCAAGGGCACCTTCACTTTCCGTTACCTGCCTGACACAGGTTGTACCAATTGATCTGAAAGGGGCTGTTTTTGATGTGGTATCCGAAGGGTTTGGCCCGCAAGGTAAACTTCTTGCTAAATATCATTTGCTTAGTCATCGCATTGCCGCTGAACCGGACAACAAAAATCTGCTGGGCCAGCTAGACAAACTCCAGCACAGTCTCGACACCGAAGGTGGATGGCAGTTGAACCGCTACGTTGAGATGATAGTTGAAAAGATAAAGCTGGATGCTGATGCGCAGGTTGAGAACCTTTCAACTGGTATGAAACGGCGGGTATTACTCGCCCAGGCAATCGTTCGCGAACCTGACATATTGCTGCTTGATGAACCGACCAATCATCTCGATATCGAAGCTATCACATGGCTCGAGGAATTCCTGTCCCAGCATAGCGGTACATTGATGTTCGTTAGCCATGACAGGGCTTTCGTGAAAAAAATCGCGACACGTATAATAGAATTAGACCGCGGGCGACTGACGAGCTATCAATGTAATTATGAAACCTACCTGCTGCGTAAAGAGGCCGCAATGGAGGCGGAAAAGGCTCAAAATGCCCTTTTCGATAAAAAGCTGGCACTGGAGGAGGTCTGGATACGCAAAGGCATAAAGGCCAGGCGTACACGCAATGAAGGTCGGGTGCGGGCTCTAAATAAAATGCGAGAGGAGAGAAGACAACGCAAAGAGCTCATCGGTGCCGTTCGTATGCGATTGCAGGACGCTCAGCTTTCGGGCAGACTTGTTATTGAGGCAAAAGCCATCTCGTTTGCCTATAAGCCTGATGAGCCGATCATCCGAGAGTTTTCTACGCTGATTATGCGAGGCGATAAAATTGGTGTAATCGGGCCTAATGGCTCAGGAAAAACTACGCTACTGAGAGTTCTTTTGAAGGAACTGGCGGCACAGCAGGGAACATTACGCCATGGCACCAATCTCGAAATTGCCTATTTCGACCAGTCGCACGCACAGCTCAACTACGATAAATCCGTATCTGAAAATATTGCCGACGGCAGTGAGACAATTATCGTCAACGGTAGTCCAATTCATATAATCGGCTATCTGCAGAACTTTCTGTTTACGCCCAGTCAGGCCCGCAACTCTGTGTCCAATCTTTCGGGTGGTGAACGCAACCGGCTATTGCTTGCAAGGATGTTCGCAAGGCCTTCAAACATACTGGTACTCGATGAACCAACCAACGACCTCGACATTGAAACATTGGACCTGCTTGAAGAATTTCTACTGAATTATCCGGGAACGGTATTGCTCGTAAGTCACGACCGAGAATTTCTAAATAATGTGGTTACGAGTACATTGGTGATAGAGGGCAATGGAGTTATTAAGGAATACGTCGGCGGATATGATGACTGGCTCAGACAAAGTAAAAAAACTTTTCCATCACAGCAACCGCTAAAAAGATCACCTGCCAAAAAGGCCAAGACAAAACAAATATCAGATAGGCCGCGTAGATTGTCATTCAAGGAAAAAAAAGAGCTTGAGGCAATGCCGAAGCTAATTGAAACACTAGAAACCCAGCAACAGCAACTACACGATGCTATGGCTAATCCGGATTTTTACAAAAAAAACACAGAGATGAAGATTGCTACCGACACAACAAAGTCGAAAGAATTGGCTGAACAACTGGAAAAAGCCTATGCTCGCTGGCAAACATTGGAAGAGCTTCAACCCTGATTTTCCACAAAGCTATGAGCCGAAGGTTATTTTTGAGGCTAGCGTATAACCGGACGGCTTGTTGTTCTTTGTTGGTTTTGCCGGGTGGGCTGAGGTGGTTTTCTTGCTCTGTGTTTGTTCTTTTTTCATGCTGTCTTACTCAAAAATTCGAACTTGTTAAATCTCAAAGACTTATGTAAAGTGAGAAGTTCATTTTTGAATACTGATATCTATAGGAGTCTTTGGGAGAAATCGCTTTGAAAAACCTTGTTATATTCATTCTTGAATTCTTAAGGCTACAATACAAAACCAGACAAAACCTGATTATTGAGAATCTGTTGTTAAGACAGCAAATTATCATACTCAAAAGAAAAACAAAAAGGTCAAAGTTAAAGAATATCGATAGAATCATATTGGTCTGGATATC
>CBDVBU010000422.1:0-3456 GCA_965372295.1 uncultured Phycisphaerae bacterium | reverse complement strand
GCCATCTCCATAAACTTCTCGTCTTTGATACTCATTTTACAGCATCCTTTTGAGAATGAGCCAATTGCTTTTAAGCCGGGCCCATTTCTCCAATTCGAGCAAAACTTGAGCTGTTTGTCAAGAAAGTAAATCTGTTAAGTCATATTTGCGACTATTCTTCAATCATTTTCATAAACTGCTTTTCGTCTATTACCTCAATCCCAAGTTCCCCTGCCTTATCCTGTGCCACTTCTGCTGACGGGAAATACTTATTGAGTTCATTTATGTAAAATTATCTTTTCCAGGTTTTTCTTTGCTTTTTTTGCATTCTTCTGTGCTTTTTTCAGAAGTATTTCAGACTCGTTCAATTCGGATAACAGTAAGGATATAGTGGTATTTTGTAAGTGTGAGAGGATTTCATCTAAAATCATTTTCTGATTACTATCATAGAGGATGGAATCGTCATCATTGATCATCTGCATTATATGCTTACACAATTTTCGATGTTTGCCTGCCGGGCAGGAGCAAAAAGCTGAGATAGTGTTTTCATCAATGTAGAATCTTACCAAATATGGATTACCGGAGGAGCTTTTAGATAAGATTTCAATAGGACTCTTTGTTTCCATGAATCATCCTTTCTTCCCTGAAGGAGAATTTTGGCTGATACGCTGGATGAATTCATTCTCGTCTATGACTTCGACGCCTAGTTTTTGAGCTTTTTCGAGTTTGCTTCCTGCATTCTCTCCAGTAATAAGGAACGTGGTTTTTTTACTTATAATTGAGGAGGCTTTTCCCCCGTGGTCTTTGATCGTTTGCTCGATCTGCGTTCGTGTGAAGTTTTTCAATGTCCCAGTAACAACAATAGTCATCCCAGCAAGGTCGTCGGACGCCTTGGATTTGGGCGGTTCGGGTTTGACGCCCATGTTGCGCATTGCTTCTATAACATCGAGATTTTCAGGGTTGTGAAAATAATCATAGATGCTTTTAGGTATTACGGGATCGGCTTTCGATGACAATTTTTGCTTGAGTTCTTCAAATGTTACATTCCTGAGTTTGTCGAGAGAACCGAATTTAGCAGCCAATTCATGCGCTCTCTTTTGGCCGATTTTCGGAATGCCAAGGTTCTTAATCGACTGCCAAAGCGGCAAAGTCTTACTTTTTATGATTATGTTTTGGATGACCTCTTTGTTCTCTTCGCTGTGAAAATAGTTGTAGATGATTTTAGGTATTACGGGATCATTCGCAACCGTTAATTCTTTTTTAAGGATTTCTAATGTAGCTTTCATGAGTTTATCAAGTGAACCGAAATTATCGGCCAGTATCTGAGCTGTCAGTCCACCGACATTACGGATTCCCAACGCGGCAATCAAACGCCACAATGGGCGGGTTTTACTTTCATCGATTGCGTTTATCACATTTTCGGCACTTTTTGTACCCATTCCTTCAAGAGATGCGAGGTCAAATATGGTAAGTTTGTAAATATCGGCGAATGTCTTTACCAGTTCTTTATCTACCAACTGATCGATTAACGCCGGTCCTATATCACCAATATCCATTTGACCTTTGCCGACAAAGTATTTCAGGCGTTCCTTCAACTGGCCTGGGCAATCCCGATTAACACACCTGATATATACGCCGTCTTCGTCTTTGGTCGCGGCTGAGCCGCAAATTGGGCACGTTTTGGGTATCTCAAATACAGGAACATTTTCAGTTGCTTTTATCTTTACTTCAACGACCTGTGGTATAATCTCTCCGGCTTTCTCGATGATTACTGTGTCACCTTGTCCGACACCCAAACGCTTCAGCTCGTCGAAGTTGTGCAGGCTGGCGCGTTTGACGGTCGTCCCGGCCAACAACACCGGCGTCAGATTCGCAACCGGCGTTAAAATCCCGCTCTTGCCGACCTGCACGTCGATGGATTCGACGGTGGTCTCGGCCTGCTCGGCGGCAAATTTATATGAAATGCACCAACGAGGCGCCCGGCCGGTAGCGCCAAGGATGTCCCGCTGCTCGAAGCGGTTGATCTTTATCACCATTCCATCAATATGATAATCCAGGTCTGAGCGTTTTTCGCTCCAACCATCACAAATCTCGATGGCTTCTTTGATATCTCTCGCTTTTTTGATGTTAGGATTTACGGGCAGGCCGAGTTCTTTGAATCTCCGGAGGCTCTCGTAGTGATTTGCAGCCAATGGCTCAGAAACCTGACCGGTGGCGTAAGCGAAGAAAGATAGGTTCCTGGCGGCGGTAGTTCTCGCATCGAGCAGTTTCAAAGAACCCGCCGCGGCGTTTCGCGGATTGGCAAATGGCGAATCGCCGGCCTCGGCGCGAAGCCTGTTTAGCTCGGTGAAAGAGCTTGTGGGCATATAAACTTCGCCGCGGACTTCGAGCACGGCGGGAATTATGCTGCCGCCCAATAGTACGAGCGGCACCGCTCTGATTGTACGAACGTTTGCAGTGGCGTCGTCGCCCACATCGCCGTTGCCGCGAGTGGCAGCCGTGACAAGGGCGCCTTCTTCGTAGCGAAGGCTTATCGCAAGCCCGTCGATTTTCAACTCGATCACATAGTCATAATCTCTGCTGCCGAGCTGCTTTGCTACTCTCTCATCGAACGCCCTCAGCTCATCAGCGTTATAGGTGTTGTCCATGCTCAGCATCGGTACGGCGTGTCTTATGGTGGCGAAACCTTCCAATGGCTGGTCGGATACGCGCTGAGTCGGCGAATCGGCAGTTGCAAATTGCGGATTCGCCGCTTCCAGCTTCTTCAACTCGGCAAAGAACCTGTCGTACTGCCGGTCACTGACCCTGGGCTGATTGAGCACGTAATAGAGGTAGTCGTACTCACGAATTTCTTCACGAAGCCGCTCAATTTGTTTGCTTACATCTTTTGCCATGACGGTTTAATTTATACGCTGTCTCAGCATATTTTGCAAGTTTTGTAACGTACAAGTGCTTTTGGAGAAAATCCAGCCGGGCCGCAAAATTATCTTGAACTAATGCGCTGATTAAATTAAAATACCGTTTATAGAGGAATCGAAATGTCTTTTACCTAGTCCGGCCGGCAGGGTGTGCTTTGGGTTTCAGATATTGTGTCGGCGAAAAAACAAGAGGAGGCTAGACAATGCAAAGCAGTAAAGCGTTTATTGTAGTAGTATCTATCCTGCTCCTGAGCGTTCTACCTCAACCTGTCCGTGCCCTTACGTTTGATTACCTAACCACTGCCGAAGCCCTGGCAGAAGTCGGATGGTATGACTATTTTGGCTTGGCCGTGGCTTTTGATTATGACACCAAAGAAGCTACTGACGCTCGATCTTACGCTACGGCCTATTATGATGAAATCCAGTTTATGGGTAATGTCGGGATTTCCGCTTTAGCGGATGCTTCTGTCGAGCCGAACGAAGTGATTCTATCCGCCGAACTTGCCGGTTCGTACGAATTCGATATTGGATGGGAGCTAATGGAGTATTTTTACCAGGA
>CBDVBU010000421.1:0-3464 GCA_965372295.1 uncultured Phycisphaerae bacterium | reverse complement strand
AGCCACTTTCAATTTGGACATTATAATGCCTCCTCGATATCTGTGATGTCGGAAAACCTGAATACGGGACCATCCTGGCATACATAAATATTGTTAATCTGACAGTGACCACATTTCCCGACGCCGCATTTCATATTTCGCTCCAGCGACAGGTATATCTGATCTTCTCTCAGACCTGCCTCCAGTAATACAATAATCACGAACTTATACATGATCGGCGGGCCGCAGACAACGGCAACGGTATTATCCTTATCTACCTTCACCAGTGGTAACAGCGTCGTGATAACTCCTTCCGGGCCTGACCAGCTTTCGTCACGATGATCGACTGTTTCCAGAAATGTCACGTTCTTTTCTTCTCGCCATTTATCGAGCTCTTCGATAAAAAGCCGATCGTGTGGAGTTTTTGCTCCAAAAAGAATTATCACACGCCCGTAATCGTCGCGGTTGTCCAGCACATACTGGATTGCCGAGCGAACGGGAACAATCCCAATGCCACCACAGACAAAGACAATGTCTTTTCCCTTCATCGCTTCGTCAACCGGAAACGATGTCCCGAATGGACCGCGGATAAATATCTTGTCCCCGGCGTCCAATCCATGCAAGGCCGCCGAGACGTTACCGACCTTTCGAATGACCATCTCAAAAGATCCTTTCCGTGTCGGCGAAGAAGAAACTGAAATAGGCGCCTCGCCGATACCGGGAATCGAGACCTCCACGAACTGTCCCGGCATATGCCCGAGTTCCTCGCCCGAGTCGAGCTGGCACGAAAAGAAACTTTCATATTTTGTCATTGGTTGTACCTTGCCTACCGTTGCCGGTAATGGAAGGTAGATATCCTTTTTGGAATCGCATTTACCCATCTGCGTTATTTCCCTTCATCCACAAGCTTGTTGTAAACTTCGACCGGGTTGGCAATGTTTGCCGTACACGCCGTAATACACCGTCCACACCCAACACAGGCCACTTCCCCGATCTTTTCCGGCACGTATTTCCCTTTTCGATAGTAGCGGTGGCGGTACCGGTCGGCACGATTGCGTCTGAAATTGTGTCCACCCGCCACGGCGGCAAATTCAGAAAGAAGGCAGCCGTCCCAGACTCTATAGCGTTCGCCTTTCTGCAAGCTCCACTCGACATCGTCGCGTACGTCGAAGCAGTAACATGTCGGACAGACCAGGTTGCATGATCCGCAGGAAAAGCAACGCTGAGCCTTCTCTTCCCAAACCGGATGTTCATAGGAACGATCCAGCAGCCTCGGCAGGACATCAGGGCGGACATTAAGTTTGTGTTTCTGGAGTAGTTTGGTATTGTCCGCCCAGACTAATTTCCTGAGCTTAAGGCTCATCTCATCGGCATTCTCGGCATCCTTGATGGTATCTGCCAGTGCCTGACCTTTCTCGGTACGGATATCGACCAAATATTCGGAATCGATCTTCGTAATCAGGATATCGAAACCATCGTCAACGGTGGCCGTACCCATGCAGCCGGCAAAGACTTCCTTCGACGCATTCTGTACGTCGCAGGCCACGATCGTAGCTTTCTGCCGACGATCGAAGTAGTGGGTATCGTATTGATCCATGGCGAACAGCTTGTCTGTCTGCGAGATCGCAACCATATCGTAAGGGTGAACGCCAAATAAGACGAAGGGCTGGCTATCGAACACACTCTCGAATCCCTCCTTGCGGTCGAACTTGAGTAATGTCTCTCGCGGGGGCAGGAAGTACTTCTTGGGGGGCAAGATAGTCACATCATAATCTAAACGCAAGTCCCCGGCATTCGCCAACGGAGCAAACACAAAACGGTCTTCTTTGGCCTGAACGCCGAATACTCGTTGGTTTCCTATGCACGCAGCGACCCATTTGTCAAACGCGGCCTTTTTTAATTTCTTTACTGTCATCAATTTTACCTATCTGTATAAACAACTACCTCTTATTTAACGGGGGTGAATCCAACACCTATGACGCCGACAGTTATCAAATACGTGTGGGCAAGATCTGATTTGTCAGTACTAATTATATCTGCGAAGCATTTCGCGAAGAATGTCGCGACGGCTCACAATTCCGACAACTTTCCCTTTGTCTATGATCGGCACCCGGCGGAGATGCCTTTTTGAAAAAGTCTGAACCAGATCGGCTAATTGCGTATCTGGGCTAAAGGACACGATATCTGTTACCATCACTTCCTCAACTGTTGTGTCTCCGGCATTTCCATCAAACGTCAGATTTACCAAGTCAATTTCGCTTAATATGCCGACCATTTTATCTTCGTCATCGACAACAGGCAGGGCACTAACGTGCCAACGGAGAAGAAGAGCTATTACGTCCGTCAAAACCATATCTTTCTTCGCCGTAATAACATTCGTTGTCATGATGTCTGCGGCTTTAATTGTTTTCATATTCCCTTTTTCACTTTATTTAAATAATCATATTGATCGACTGAGTATGATTATGCCGCAGCTTGATTAGAACTGCAAGCATTTTTACAGTTTTTTTTTATATGGTTAGAAATGCTATTTCGCTTGGATTTCTCAATATTACTAATACCCTATAGAACAGCTATGGATATGATTGCAGGAAGCTGATTAAGAGGGAAAGGTCTGCTGTAAGCATAATTCTCTACTCAAGCGAAAAAGAAGTTTACCAATATCGAGATAGAGCCATAACTTTTAATCGATTCAATCCGCCAATCTCCTTGTCACCCGCACAGTAGGACAATAGCGCCCGCTTTTTCACAAACGTTATCGCCGTGTAGCAATACCAACCGTCAGGATTGTCCTCAATGATTCCGGATCTGCTCCAGGTCTTACCTTCATCTTTGCTAATGGCCAAACATAAGGGTGTTCTACGGCCCTTGGGGTAGTGATGTATCCCGGAATGGTCGTTCCATATACAGAGTAAATCACCTGAGAAGGGGATGCGCTTGATGGAGGCGGGACTAAGAGGCGAAATTAGCTCTGACGGTTGTGTTTTCGACCATGTTTCGCCGCCATCCTGGGAGTAAGAGATGTATTGGCTTGCTGCATTGGTCCGCATGAACATCATCAGTCGCCCATCTTTCAATTCGACTACGCCCGGTTCCTGCACTGTAATGCGCCGTCCATCGGGCGCATATCCTTTAAATGAGTCCTTGCTGCGTCGGAAGGTTTTCCCGTCATCATCGGAGATGTAACACATGATCACACCAGCCGTATCCCGATCCTGTCCGGGGCCTTGATGCCAGGCCACAGGCAAGACTAACCGGCCGCTTCGCAACTGAACGGCACGGTCATTGTTCATCACGTAGTAGCCCACCTTGTCGGTGATACACACAGTGGATTTGCTCCAGGTCGCAGCTTCGTCGGTCGAAATGCACATGAGAGGACGACAATCTTCTCTTGACGTCTTGCGCAGGTAGAATAGAGCGATCTGGCCGCTTGCCAGCCGCAGAAGCGAAACGGACATGACATTTAGCCCGCCTGGATGCTGCAC
>CBDVBU010000420.1:0-3471 GCA_965372295.1 uncultured Phycisphaerae bacterium | reverse complement strand
ACTCTTATGGCTTCCTCGTCGGCCCTCAGTTTTGTCGCGGCGAGAATCTCCGTTTCCATCGACGGCGACAGAAGTCTTTTGTAGCTGTCGGTGATAGCTTCTTTTACCTGAGCCGAACAAGCCGATTGTCCCTTGACGAACAACCTTTCAAGCATCAGAAGTGCCTGTTCTTCGGGAGCTGTTACCTGCAATCTCAGAAAGCCTTCCTTCGCTCCTCTCCGCATCGCCAGAATCCTGTGGGACGGCGCTTTGGCAACCGGTTCGGAGCCGTCGAAGTAGTCCTCGTATTTACGCCCCTCATCTTCTTTGTCCTTTATGACCTTCGTCTGGAAGAAACCTTCGCCGGAAAACAGCTTACGAAGCATTGCTCGTGCGGTTTGCTCTTCGCTGACCCACTCGGCGATGATATCTCTCGCTCCGGCAAGGGCGTCCTCGGCAGATTCGACTCCCTTGCTATCATCTACGAAAGCCTCCGCCTCAACCGTAGGATCGACAGCAGGATTCTGGGCAAAAATCATTTCGGCCAGAGGTTCCAGCCCTTTCTCCCGGGCGATTGTCGCTCGCGTTCGCCGCTTCGGTCGATACGGCAGATAAATATCTTCCAGCACGGCCATGATCTCGGCCTGCATGATTTTTTCTTTAAGCTCATCCGTAAGCAGCTCACGCTCGTCGAGGGATTTGATTATGGACTCGCGCCTGTCGTCCAGCTCTTTTAGCTGATTCAGCCTGTCACGAATGGCTGTGACAGCCACCTCGTCCAGACTGCCCGTGACTTCCTTGCGATACCGGGCGATAAACGGTATCGTGGCTCCGCCTTCGAGCAGTTCGGCAGTCGCCGTCACTTGTTGCGGTCTCAGCGTCAATTCCGAGGCGATTTTTATTACATGTTCCCGGCTCAATTGTAGTTCTCTCAAAATAAATTAATTTTTATTAGGGGCGGATTACGAATCGCCCCAACATTTAAATCCAAGGTTACCAATATATCTACAATTGTATCAAATATCTGTTTTGTTTCATACCATTTCGGACGAAAATAGAAAATCCGAAAGCCTCAATATCTGCCTTATGCTCTTACTTCCAATTCCCCCGAAAAATACGTGACAAACAGACTCACGTGTGCTAAATTAAATTTTACGGATGCAAAATGTTGGTTTTTTGATGCATCTGTTTGGGGTTCTCTATACATGATATTCGTGACGTTTTTTCAATATACCCTGAGCATAGCCGAAGGGAGATAAGAAAAGACCTCAATGAAAGGACGATCTGATGTTTCGCAAATCTCTTGTCATGGTCGGATTCCTTGTGGCCATTCTCATGTCGTCGCCTGGAGGATTCGCTACCGAATTGATGGTTGGAACGGCTGTGATTGATATTACTCCAAAAGAACCGGTTGCCCTTTCCGGGCAATTTCATTTGCGAATCGCCAATACGGTCGAAACACCACTCACTGCAAATGTGATTGCTTTGGAGTCTCGCCAGGACGGTTTGTCCAGTGATATGGCGATCATGGTATCGTGCGACCTGCTGTACATCCCCTCGGAGGTTCTGGAGCTTGTCCGCAAAGCTGTACGAGAACGTCTGTCCGATTTGGACACCCGGAAGCTGTTTCTCAATGGCACACATACGCATACCGCCCCCGTGTTATTGCTCGATAAATACCCCATTCCACGCGAGGGAGTGATACAGGTAGAACAGTATCGATCCTTCCTTGCTGAGCGTGTTACCGATGCGATAGTTCAAGCGTGGAACAGTCGAAGTGCGGGAAGTGTTACGTGGGGATTGAGCCATGCCGTAGTGGCCTACAACCGTCGCGCCGTATACGCTGACGGCTCGGCGCGGATGTATGGCAAGACCGACGTAGCCGCGTTCCGGAATATCGAGGGATACGAGGATCACGATGTCAACACATTATTCTTCTGGAACTATTCGGGTAAGCTGGTGGGTGCCGTTGTTAATGTTTCTTGCCCCTCGCAGGAGGTCGAGTCGAGGTCAACCGTCAACGCCGATTTCTGGCATCCGGTGCGCGAGGCTTTGCGTAAGCGATTTGGCGAGCAGTTGTGCGTGTTGGGCTGGACTGGCGCCTCCGGTGATCAATCGCCGCACTTAATGTACAGAAAAGCTGCTGACGAGCGAATGCGCAAGCTCCGGGGGCTGGATCGTCTGGAGGAGATCGCCCGCCGCGTCGTCAGGGCTGTGGACGACGCGTATGAGACCGTGAAGAACGATCGACATGCGGATGTCCCTCTTATCCACAAAGTGGAGACAATTCACCTGCCGATGCGTTTGGTCACCGAAGCGGAATACGCCGAGGCGAAAGCGGCTGTCGAGAAAGCTGCCAGTCAAATCAAGCAGAATCCCAAAGCGGCGGCGCGGGAGTATCGGCGGATGAAATGGTATGAGACGACCGTCAAACGGTTTGATATACAGAAGACCGATCCAAAGCCCACGTATGAGATGGAACTGCATGTCCTGCGGATCGGGGATGTCGCCATAGCTACGAACTCGTTCGAGTTGTTCACCGACTATGGGATTCGGATGAAGGCCCGCAGCAGAGCGGTTCAGACATTTATCGTACAATTGGCGGGTCCGGGAACTTATCTGCCTACCGAGAAAGCAATTCGGGGAGGCCACTACAGCGCCGTCGTCCACAGCAGCCTTGTTGGCCCGGAAGGCGGAAATGTACTTGTCGATCGGACCGTGAGTATCATCGACTCACTCTGGACGAAACCCAGCAGCATTTCGGTTCAGTCCATTGATACCTCCGCCCGGCTGCGAACTTCATATTTGGATCAAGCTGATTGAGATAATTAGGGACGTTCAGAAAACTACGGAAAACTTGGGATCGCCACCGGATTTTTACGATATCCATTGAAAATCCCGGCAAAACAGGAATTGGATGACTTAATAACAGGAGCAGAAGAATGGTTTGCAGTCTTAACAAGGTACGTATGTTGAAACGGTTTGGTTGGCTCTTTCTCGGTCTGACACTTTTATTTTCGGTTGGAGTCTTTGCCGGGGAAGCGGTTCAAGGCCCCGTTTCGGATTATTTCAATGTCCGCAACTTCGGCGCCGCCGGAGATGGCCAAACGGACGATACGGCGGCATTTCAAAAGGCCCTGGATGTGGCGGAAAAAGCCGGCGGTGGGATTGTTTATGCTCCTCGCGGCAACTATTTTTTCGCTGGCAGTTTGAACGTGCCCAATGCGGTCACTTTGGCGGGTATCTGGCAATCGGTCCCGGCACATAACGGCTTGCGCGACAAAGGACTTCCCAAGCCGACGGATGACGGCACGACTTTTTTAATCACGGGCGGGGCGGGCAGTGAGGACGGGCCGGCTTTCATAACCCTCAACACGAACAGTACTCTCAAGGGAGTTGTGCTGTATTATCCTCAACAAAACATAGATGACGTACCTAAGCCGTATCCATGGGCAATCGCCATGCGAGGCAAAAACCCGGCGGTTCTCGCCG
>CBDVBU010000419.1:0-3482 GCA_965372295.1 uncultured Phycisphaerae bacterium | reverse complement strand
AGTGTTTTCACGATATATTTCTCGACGTTATAGACGGTATCGTGAAGATTACGATGAGCGCCGCCGAGCGGTTCAGGGATGACGGCGTCAACCAAGCCGAGCTTATGCAAATCCTTGCTGGTCAATTTAAGCGCCTCGGCGGCTTTTGGGGCCTGTGAGCCGTCACGCCACAGAATGGCTGCGCAGCCTTCGGGCGATATTACCGAATAGTACGCGAATTCAAGCATGGCCAGCCTGTCACCGACGCCTATTCCGAGGGCGCCGCCGGAACCGCCTTCTCCAATGACAATACAAATGATCGGCACTTTTAGCCGGGACATCTGGCTCAGGTTGACTGCGATTGCCTGGGCCTGACCTCGCTCTTCGGCGCCAATGCCCGGATAGGCTCCCGGCGTGTCGATTAGCGTGACGATAGGAATACCAAACTTTTCGGCGAATTTCATCTTGGCCAAAGCCTTGCGATATCCCTCGGGATTGGGGCATCCGAAATTACAGGCAATCTTCTGCTTTGTGGTTTTGCCTTTATTTTGGCCAACGATCAGCACTTTTTCTCTGCCGATCTGGCCAAGACCTGTTATGATTGCTCGATCGTCGCCGAAGTTTCTGTCGCCGTGCAATTCGCGAAAATCCTTTACCATTAAGTTAAGGTAGTCGGATAGAAGTGGTCTGTTCGGATGGCGTGCAACCTGAACCGTTTGCCAGGCGGTGAGATTCGAATAGATATTTTTTAGCTCATAGACCTGCTGCCGCTGAAGCTTACGGATCTCAGCCGAATAGTCGATACCTTTGGTAGAGCTGAGTTTTCGCAGCTCATTCATCTGGCTATCAAGATGAGCAACTTTTTCCTCGAAATCGAGGTGGTCGCTATTGCTTAGACTACTATTATTTGGCATTTTAGCTATTTTAGTATCTCGTTTTGTCATAATAACGTGACGAGAATATATCACGATCAGGGCGAATTTTATCTGAAAGGTGGAATATTAACATTTTAATGGCACAAATCAAAGAAAAAAATTGACATCTGTGTGACTGTACAGTACTTTTTAGCAGAATCTATTCTGAGGTATATTTTTGTAAGGTCTTGTGTATGAAGGGCTTAAGGCAAGTAACTGTTGTGGGGTTGGGGCTTTTAGGGGGATCTATTTCTTTAGCAGTTTTGCGCTCTTTTGCCCGGGTCAAAGTAGTAGGCTATACCCACCGCTCTTCCACTCGCGCTAAAGCCAGGCAATTAGCAGTGGCAAGCGAAGTCGTTGACGATATATGTCAAAGCGTCTCTGATTCAGACCTTGTTATCCTGGCTACGCCCTTATGTACGTTTGAGAACATTTTCGTCGAGATTACCGATGCACTCCCGGACGGTTGTATTGTTACTGATGTCGGATCGACGAAGGTTCTTCCGTACCGCTGGGCGGCCAAGAAGCTGCCGGGCAGCGTGCACTACGTTGGCTCACATCCAATTGCAGGCTCAGAACAAAGAGGCGTCGAATATGCAAGAGATGATTTATTTGACCAGGCCATGTGCATCTTGACAACGACAGAGAAAACGAATCGCCCGGCATTGCAAATCCTTAAAAGATTCTGGTCGGAGCTGGGATGCTTTGTGAAGATAATGACGCCGGCCGAGCACGATAGAATCTTTGCGAATGTAAGCCATCTGCCACATATGATAGCTGCGGCATTGATTAACGCTAACAGCGACAAAGATTTGGAATTTGCAGGTAAGGGTTTCATGGATACGTCAAGAGTAGCATCGGGACCGGCGAATATATGGGCTGACGTGCTGCTGACAAATACAAAGAACGCCTCCAGGGGCATCGATAAGGTCATCGCCGAATTGACGAAACTAAAAGAGGCTATCAAAGGTGATAATAAGGCAGAAATAGAAAAGCTGCTTGAAAAAGCGAGAGACAAGCGGACGACGCTGATTAAATATAAGATTAAGAAAAGGGAAATGATATCGTGAAGCAATGGCGTGTTGAAGTCTTTAATCGGTCGGGTTTTTCGGATGTACAGGGCAAGAGCGTGCTGGAGGATATCCAGGAGCTGGGTATCGATTCTGTGCAGGTGGTTCAGTCGGCGAAGGTCTTTCTTATCGAGGGGGACTTCGACAAGGATTTTGCCGAGCGCTTGGCGCGAGAGCTTCTGGCCGATCCGGTATGCGAGGAGTATTATGTCGGCAGAAGCGGGCCGCCGGCCGGTCTGGCAAAAGCAACGCTCATCGAGGTACACCTGAAAAGCGGCGTCACCGACCCGGTCGCCGAATCTGTTATGGCGGCGATTGTCGATATGGGAGTCAAAGCCCATAACGTTCGAACAGCCCGAAAGTATGTCCTGCTGGGTGAGATTACGCAACGCCAGACGGATACGATTGCTAAGAAAATTTTAGCGAACGATTGTATAGAAGATTGCGTTATCGGCAACGAAGCGGAACCGCCAAGCCCGCATCTGAAACCATACGAATTGCAGATTGTTCACTGGCCCATACGCGATCTTGACGATGATGCGCTGGTCGCTCTGAGCAAGGAAAAAGACCTGTTTCTGAATCTCATCGAGATGCAAACGATCCGGAAACATTATCAAGAACTTGGCAGAGAGCCCACCGATGTTGAACTGGAATCGATAGCCCAGACCTGGAGCGAGCACTGCGTCCATAAGACGCTAAAAAGCTCTGTCGAATTGTCAATCGACGGTGAGCAGGTGCATTTCGACGATTTGCTTAAAGAAACCGTATTCAAAGCCACTAAGCAGCTCGATAAGGACTGGTGCATATCTGTCTTTGCCGATAACGCGGGAGTGGTGGAATTCGACGAAGACTCTGCGGTTTGCTTTAAGGTCGAAACCCATAACCACCCGTCGGCGCTCGATCCTTACGGCGGCTCGGCCACAGGCATCGGCGGCGTGATTCGCGACCCCATGGGAACCGGCATGGGCGCCAGACCGATTGCCAATACGGACATCTTTTGCTTTGGTGAGCCTGATAAGAAGCTCGAAGATATCCCTAAAGGCGTTCTGCATCCGAGACGGATTATGAAAGGTGTTGTAGCGGGCGTTCGCGACTACGGCAACAGAATGGGAATTCCGACGGTCAACGGCGCGATTTACTTCGACGACAGATACCTGGCCAATCCGTTGGTCTATTGCGGCAATATCGGCCTGATGGACAAGAAAAAGTGCTTCAAGAATCCACAAAGCGGAAACCTGATTATCATGGTCGGTGGTCGCATCGGCAGGGACGGGATACACGGGGCGACCTTCTCGAGCGGCCAAATGACGCATGAGCACGAGACGGTTTTTTCCCATGCCGTGCAAATCGGTAATCCGATTACGGAAAAGAAAATGCTGGATGTCCTGGTCCGGGCGAATGAAGCCGGATTGTATGAAGCGATAACGGATTGCGGCGCTGGTGGCTTGAGCAGTGCGGCGGGTGAAATGGGAGAAGAGCTCGGCGCGGAAATCGACCTGGAAAAAGCCCCGCTGAAATA
>CBDVBU010000418.1:0-3484 GCA_965372295.1 uncultured Phycisphaerae bacterium | reverse complement strand
AAGCCTTTTCCGAGCAGTGGGGCTACGAGTCTTACACCACCGATTGGCACAAGGTTATCGAAGACGACGATATCGACCTCGTGGACATTTGTGTGCCGAACAATGTACACGCCGAGATAGCTATCGCCGCGGCCAAGGCCGGCAAGGCCATCTTTTGCGAAAAGCCGCTGGCGCTCGATGGCCCGCAGGCGGAGACGATGGTCGATGCTGTAGAGAAGGCCGGCGTGGCCAACTTTGTCTCGTTCAACTACCGCCGAGTGCCCGCCGTGACCCTGGCCAAGATGCTGATCGACGAGGGACGTCTGGGAAAGATATTCCACTATCGCGCCAACTTCCTGCAGGACTGGACGATCTCGGCCAATGTCCCACAGGGCGGCATGGCAACGTGGCGGCTGGATGTCAAGGCCGCCGGATCGGGCGTGACCGGCGACCTGCTGGCACACTGTGCCGATACCGCAATGTGGCACAACGGGCCTATCGATACCGTCTGCGCAATGACAGAGACTTTCGTCAAGGAACGGATGCACGTCGAGACAGGCAAGATGGAGAAGGTTGGTATCGACGATGCGTGCACGTTCATGTGCCGGTTCGACAACGGTTCGTTGGGCAATTTCGAGTCCACACGCTACGCCCGCGGTCACAAGGCGCTTTATACGTTCGAGATCAACGGCGAGAAGGCATCAATCGCCTGGGACCTGCACGACCTGCACAGGCTCAGCTACTTCGATTACGCCGATGAATCAATCGTTCGGGGCTGGCGTTCGATCCACGTCACCGACAGCGACATGCCCTACATGGACAAGTGGTGGGTGCCGGGGCTTCAGATCGGTTACGAGCACACGTTTGTCCACCAGGTGGCTGACTTCTTAGAGGGTCTTGCCGAAGGCAAGCCAGCCTCGCCGACGTTCAAAGAAGCTCTGGCGACGCAATATCTCTGCGATGCCGTACTGAAATCCGCCGCAAACAAGACATGGGAAACGGTGCAGAAACCGTAAAGAAAGGGAGAATATATGTCAGGAAAATCTATTGCTAACAAGGCCCTTGAGCAGGGCAAAGGTATAGTGAGACTCGCTCCGAACTGGGTGCCGCGTTCGTTTTGTGTGCCGGGTCGGCGGATAAAACTGCATCCGGATGACTACTACGCGATGGGTGGAGAGCGAGGGGGTATCGACGAGCGTTGGTTTGCGTCGACGACTCCGGCGGACAACGGGCCATTGACGTCCAAAGACGAGGGGCTGAGCTTCATTGTCTTCGAGGACGGCGGCAAGGTCGAGAAGGTGCGTTTGCTGGATGCCGTTGCTGAGTTGAAGGGCGAGATCATCGGCGAGAGGTTGTGGAAGGAGCACAAACGATGGCCGATGTACTCGAAATTCTTCGACAATAAAGGCGCTCTGCCGCATCACATCCATCATCGCGACAAGGATGCCGCGCTGACGGGTCAGTTGGGCAAGCCCGAAGCTTACTATTTCCCGCCCCAGGCAAACAACTACGGCGGCGATTTTCCCTACACCTTTTTCGGCCTCAATCCCGGCGTGACTAAGGATCAGGTCCGTAAGGCCCTGCTGGACGCCGCGGAGGGCAGAGACAACTCGATCACGAGTCTGTCCGCCGCCTATCGGCTCGACGTTGGGACCGGCTGGGATGTCCCGCCGGGCGTTCTTCACGCACCGGGGAGCCTTTGCACATACGAGCCGCAGAAGGCTTCGGATGTCTTTGCGATGTATGAAAACATCACCCACGACCAGGTTGTGCCCAAAGAGTTGTTGTGGAAGGATACGCCGAAGGATAAACAAGGCGACGTCGATTGGCTGCTCAGTGTCATCGACTGGGACCTCAATGTCGATCCCGATTTCGCACGAAATCGCTTCATGGCTCCCAAGCCGGTCCGGCCCGTCGCCGAAATGGAGGCCGAGGGCTATATCGAGAACTGGATATGCTACAAATCGACGACCTTCAGTGCCAAGGAGCTGACGGTTCTGCCGGGCAAGACGGTGACGATTAAGGACAGCGGCGCCTACGGATTCATCACGATGCAGGGTCACGGCAAGTTCGGCGTTTGGGACATTGAAACGCCTGCGCTGATCAGGTATGGCCAGTTGACGCATGACGAATATTTTGTGAGCGAGAAGGCCGCCAAAGAGGGCGTGAAAATCACGAATCCTTCGAAGTCCGATCCGATCGTTCTGTTAAAGCACTTCGGCCCGGACAATCCTGATTTGGTTATTGAGTAAACAACTATTATACTCTAGCCCGGCTGTGGCACGGGCTTCCAGCCCGTGAAAACACGGCCAAGATGGCCGTGCCACTGAGCTTCTTGCTGCATTCGTGTTTTCTACACGTCGCAGAGGGTGATTGCCTCGGCCAGACCTTTGATGGGGTCCCGCGTGGGGATGAACTCATGGCCGACATAGCCTTTGTAGCCTGTCTTTACGATCACTTTCATAATCGGCGGGTAGTTGATTTCCTGGGTATCGTCGAGCTCGCCGCGTCCGGGATTGCCGGCGGTGTGGTAATGGCCGATATAGTCGGAGTACTGTCGGATACGGCTGATGATATCGCCATCCATAATCTGTGCGTGGTAGATGTCGAACAGCAGCTTCATCCTGGGTGAGCCGACTTTCTTAATAATATCAATGCAGTAATCGGTGTGGTCGCCCTGGTAGCCCGGATGGCCTTTCATTTCGACTGCGACCCGGCTGTTGAGAATTTCCATGCAGATGTTGACTTTCTTTTTCTCGGCGTAGCCGATTATTTTCTTAAGGCCTGCGACACAGTTCTCGGTGCCGATGTCGTCGGGAATATCCTCGCGGAAACCGGTAAAGGCGATGACGCTGGGGAACTGGTACTCGGCGCATGCGTCAATAGTCTCGCGGGTTTTGGCGATAATCATGTCGTGGTATTCGGGATTGTTGAAGCCCTTCACAAACGGAGGGTCGGGCATGCCGTTGGGCGCCAGCGCACAGGTCAGGCCGTACTTTTTGAGAGTGGGAAAGTCCTTCGGGCCTACCAGCTCGATGCTCTTGCCGCCGAGCTGTTTGGTGATTTGGCATGTTTTTTCAATATCCCAGTGTTCCGCGAAGCACCAATAAGCGACGGAGTGGTTGATACGGCCTTTAGTGGCAGCCGGTTTCGGACGCCCTGCGACCGATGCGCAGGAGCCAAGGGCCAGGGCGGCGGCGCCCGTGCCGGCTGCGATTTTGAGCATATTACGCCGATTGATTCGGCCGGTCGTGCGAATGTTTGGTTTATTTTTTTCGCTCATTGTGAGTTCCTTTCTATCTGCGTGATAGTCATTTAAACAAGAGTTTTAAAAAAGTTCATCTTCATAGCGTGTTGTTAATTACACCGACTATAAAGGAAATATAGATTCTTTGTCGTCAAGGTCAAGTGAAAAAGATACCCTGAAAAACCTAGATTACATGTTTAGCCGGCTTTTGGCATTCGCAACCATCCCCAAAGCCTACGGCTTTGAGGCTGCCACTCA
>CBDVBU010000417.1:0-3493 GCA_965372295.1 uncultured Phycisphaerae bacterium | reverse complement strand
ACCGTTTCAGCTTATAATAATCTGCACGAATTCATAAAAGATTACGATATAATATTAGTAAAGGGTTCGCGGGTAGCCAAACTGGAACTGCTCGTCGAGAAACTAAATGAGCTTTTTTCGCGAAGCGTATCTCGTGAAGAGAGATAGGAAATGCGAGAGGCGAGATGATATATCATTTATTATGGTATTTGCGAGAGATTTTTACTCACCGGCTCGGCTTTTACGCCTACCAAAACGTGGCTTTTCGCTCGGTAGCGGCACTACTGACCAGCCTTGTTATCGCCCTCGTAATAGGGCCGAAGATTATTCGCTGGTTGATGCGCAAAAAAATCGGTGACCGCCCGGAATTTCATCACGCCACCCTGAACGAATTGACCAAGGAAAAGGCCAATACCCCCACGATGGGGGGACTTATCATCATTCTTGCGACAGTCTCGACCACCTTATTATGGGCGAAACTCAACAATCCCTTTATTCAAAAAGCTATTGTCTTAATTATATGGTTCGCCGCTTTAGGGGCCGCCGACGACTGGTTAAAGCTCACCGCCGGCGCGCGCCAGCGCAGCAGAAACGGACTAAAGCCCTGGGAAAAGCTCATTTTTCAAATCGGCGGCGCCGTATTGATCGCATCGTTTTTATACGCCGACTTCGTCAATATAGACGATGCCAAATTATTCTGGCTGCCGTTCTATAAGCACGGCTTTCCCCTGGCCAACTGGATGTTCATATTGATTGCGATATTCTATTTGTCGGCGACCAGCAACGCGGTAAACCTGGCCGACGGTATGGACGGCCTGGCAGCCGGTTGTGTCGGAATGGTTGCCCTGGTTCTGGCGCTGCTCTGCTACGTCGCCTCGGAAACGATGGTCCGCGCCACTCCTGTGACCTGGGCAAGTTATCTTCTGCTGCCCGCGATACCCCAGGCCGGCGAACTGAGCATCTTCTTTTCGGCAATTTTAGGAGCTGTGCTCGGCTTTTTGTGGTTCAATTGCCATCCCGCTCAGACTTTTATGGGTGACGTCGGCTCGCTTCCATTAGGTGCGGCAATGGGCTACGGCGCTCTGGTAACGAGAAATGAAATTCTGCTGCTGGTTATCGGCGGGGTATTCGTTATCGAACTGCTAAGTGTCGTGCTGCAGGTTGGCTATTTTAAATACACCGGCGGCAAGCGGCTTTTCAGATGTGCCCCCATCCACCACCATTTTCACCTGATCGGCTGGAGCGAGCCGCAGGTGGTAGTGCGTTTCTGGCTTTTGTCCGCAGCCTTCGCCGCCCTCGCATTGGCCACACTGAAAATCCGCTGAATCGCCGAGCATCCGTTCCGAAGGGGCGCGACGCACAGGCGTCCCGAGCACAGTCGAGGGACCTTCAAGCAGCGTCGAGGGATCGGCTTCAATAGCCTATTCCAAACAGAAAGAGCTGGTAACTCTCTCAAGCTGCCAGCCCTTTTAATAACCTTGGCGTTTTGTTTTGTCTCGCGGGCATCCCCTCGACAAGCTCGGGGCAGGCTCTGCCCGCGAGACGAAGGCATCCAGGTGTCGAGGGCGTCCCGCCCTCGAATCGCGGGCTGGAAGCCCACGACACAATAGATGCCTTCGACACATGGCCTACTGTGCCAGGGCCGTGATTTGTTCTGCGGTCCGTGCTACGTTGTAGATGCGGATGTCGTCGATCAAGCCGGAGAAGAAACTTCCTGCATCAAGGGTTTTGCCAGCACCAATGTACAGACCGTCATTCGCAGATTTCAACGGGGCAAGGGTTATAGGATTTGTATCCTTGGCGACCTCTGTGCCGTCCACGTAGAGAATTCTGTACGAGCCGTCCCAGACAAAGCCGACATGATGCCACAGGCCATCGGTAATGACGGCTTCGGAGCCTAGTGGTTGCGAGGCAAACCGGCCGACGGGAGGCGGCAATAATCCGGTCATCAGGTTTCCACCCAAAGCGTCCATACCCAGCCAAGTCTCGCCGGTACCGACGCCATCTGCCTGGGAGATAATCACCTGCCCGGGCGCACCGCCTTTGATCCAGGCGAAGACGCTGAACGAGCCACCAGCCGGATTTAGGACAAAACCGGTCTCGACATAATCATCAATACCGTCGAATTGAAGTGCGCCGGCTACTTTGCCGCTGTCGGGCTGCCAAGTGAGATTGCCACTGAGGATGCCGTGATTGTCGCCGATGCTATTATAAGCGATGTCACCTTCTGTCTCATCCAGCTTCCAGTATGCAACCAGTTCTATTGTGAAAACTTCCTCGAACAAATGTTCGGCAAGGACAATCAGGTCCTGGACATCGACGATGCCATCACCAAAGGGCGAAGGGGCAATGTCACATAAGGAGTAGTTTTCGCCCCAGTGGTCGACCATGATGCACATGTCGGCAGCGTTTACGATTCCGTCGCCGTTCAGATCAACGATGGGGATGATCGGTGCCTGCCATATATCGAGCCAGCCGTACCCGCCCGGTCGGTCGGATGAGAAATAGAGGGTGGAGCCATCAGGTGATACACACGCAGATTGCTCTTCCGAGGGACTGTTTACGATTGAGCCAAGATTAACTGGTGGGCCCCAAGCATGGGAAACTGTCGTCCGGGTGGTTACCCACAGATCTCCATTCCCGAGGCCGCCGGGCCGGGGTACACCAAACCAATAGCCGCCAAAGAACAGAGCCCGACCATCGGCGGAAATGTTTGGATAGGATTCTCTATATGGACTATTCACGACGGGTCCAAGATTTACCGGATCTCCCCAAGACTCATAAATGGTGGCGCGAGATGCGACCTATATATCCAGGTCAGGAAACCCCTTGCCATGGTAATGAGCAGGCCAAGGATCTGACACAGGGCTTCTTCCACGAGGTCGTGCTGAATCGGGACCTGGTCGGCCGAGCGGACCAATCCCGCGGTCGTTTTCGCTCCTTTCTCCTCCACGCCCTGAAGCAGTATGCCAACAAACAGGACCTCAAGGAAAGAGCCCAGAAACGGATATTAGAGGAGAAACTGGTCTCTTTCGACATGGAAGAGCAGCCCATCTTGCCGGAGAGCGTAGCACAAACCACCGCCGAGGAGTCCTATCATTACGCCTGGCTGTCGTCTTTATTGGAGCATGTCCTTAAAGAAGTAAAAGATGCTTGTGAGGAACAGGGGATGAATATTCACTGGGCTCTTTTTAATAAACGCGTTGTATGGCCCACTTTCGGCGACCGATCCCCGCCCTCTCTGGCTCAACTCTGCGAGTCCTATGATATTGAGGATGTAAAAAAGGCCTCTAATATGATTATTACGGTCAAACGCCGTTTTCGGGCCGCTCTGATGCAGCACGTCCGCAATACAGTCCTTTCCCAGGGCCAGGCGACTGATGAGTTGAAAGAATTATTACAATTTTTTCCAAAAAGCGCGCAGCATTTTCAATAAGCCGGCAGAGTTAGTAGTAGAAGAGTAATCGAAACATAAGCCCCCGTGGGGCGACTAAGAGACTATCTCAGAACTGTC
>CBDVBU010000416.1:0-3502 GCA_965372295.1 uncultured Phycisphaerae bacterium | reverse complement strand
CCGATTCTGGAGCTTTACGACCTGCCGGCTGACCCTAAAGAGGAAAAAAACGTAGCTGGGAAATATCCGGAGGTGGTAGCCAGGTTACGGACGGCTTACGATACATGGTTTGACGACGTTAGAAGTTCGCGTCAGTTCGCGCCAGGTTTAATCCACATAGGTTCGGACGCTGAGAAGACCACATATCTCTGCCGCTATCAGGATTCGTCATATATCAATCAAAAACCCACAGGCTGGCCTGTTTATATCGAGCGCAGCGGCAAATACAAGTTCACCATTAACCGGGGTGATTCACTCGAAAAAGGTCGAATGTGCGTCAAACTGGGGAAAAGAATGATGAGTCAACCACTCGGACGAGGAAAAAATCAGGCCGTTTTTTCCTTACTATGCGGTAAAGTTAAGCTCAATGTCTGGGTGGAGGAAGAAAGCAAAGTGTATGTCCCGCGAGCGAGTGAAGATAATATCGGCGATATTACCGTCGGACCAATTATCAAATAGATCACCGCTATCTTATTAAGAGGAAATCGTTTGAGCAGAGATGAATAATCCAACAAGAAAATGACTTGTGTTGACATTGCTGATAACGGCGGTCCTGGCTGTGATTGGATACAGATCGATATCTGCATCACCAATACCGTGAAGACGGCGGCAATCAGACGCAGTCCGCACATCGAGTTGTAGATGATCGGTTTCATTTGTTCGCTCCTTTGGTTTTCTTTCTCGCACCGCTGCTCCTGTTTTCGGACAACACCACTGCGCAGGCGCGACGCAGGTATTCAGCGTACTGCCACTTTCCACTGCTTCCGGTCTGGCGTGTCACCACGAGATCCAGGCTGGGCACAAACGCAATCAACTGACCGCCGGAGCCCGGCTTGTAGCGGGCATCTTCCGGAATCCCGCGCCCGCTGGGCGTGCCGTTTTCTCCAGTCAAGCGAGCTGGTAACTCCCAGCCGTGAGAGAATGTCTTGGAATTGATCTTGAATCGCATTTCCAGGCCTTTGACCGAGTGTGTCGATTTGGCTGTTTCGTCAACAAACCATTTCGGAATGACTTGTTTGTCCTGCCACCGCCCGTCGTGGAGCATGCAATAGGCAATCCGAGCCAGATCTCGCGCCGGCATGCCCATTGCGTGCGATGGGTGGCGTCCGTACTTGTCACCGCCCCCATCGAAGTATTGAAACCACCACCGCTCGCACCCGATCGGTTTGAACAGCGACTGGATTGCGAACTCACTGTATGGCTTGCCGGTAACATTCTCACAAACCAGCGAGGCGTGATACAGGGCGAACGTAGAATAGCCACAACCCGTACCGGGCTCGAACGCCAGCTTTGCCAGTCGCTGCTCGCCGTCGTGGCCGAGCACATGTTTCCACGGTCCCTTATTCCTGGCGCCGGTCGCTTCCGGCGTGATGCCCGACGTGTGGTTCAGAAGCTGCTTGACAGTGATCGTTGCTTTACGCGGATCGCTCAGCGGTTTAGCCTGCGGGATGAAATCAAATGCCGGATCGTCGAACTTCATCTTCTTCGGCGTCATTCCCCGTTGGCTCTGCTCCGATGCGATCGCGAGTACGGTGGCACAGATCGCTTTGGAGACCGAAGCGACTCGCCGTGAATTTGTCTTGGCGTTGTTGCCCCGTTCGACTTCCAGCACAATATATCCGCGTCGAATAACGACCGCGGCAAAGTTGCGATTGTCGCTCTGCAGCAACCATTGTTTTAGCTCTTCGAGCTCTTGCGGATCCATGCCGGCGATGCGACGGATATCGTCTGCACCGTATAGCTTGCGCCAGCCACCTTTTGATTCGCTCAGCGGGAAGTACCCGCCTTTCTGACGCGCCGCCCCAAACGCACTGGCAGCGACGAGACTCAGTACCAGAATCAGCAGTTTGTATGATAGACCCATTTGCCATCCTCCCTTTTGCTTGGTGTGCCGACCCGCGCTGATATCCTCAACGTGAACTGATAGCAGGAAGTTTCATTTCTACCATAAGTTAAGAATATCAAATACAGCACAATAATCAAGAGAAAACCTGAAAAAGTAAAACAAATAATAACAGAATCACACGATCAGCTCACAATAACTGGAAACTTTGTGTGAACTTTTTCTGGAATTTAAAAAGTTTGGCCGCGAAGCGCTTCCCCTCTTGCCCTGAAGAGGGGGATTTCAGCCGCGACGAGGAGGAGCGGCGGCGACTATTTGTACACAAGGGTAGATTAACTTGATCTTCAGGAAACAATTGAAAAAACACTTCTCCCAACTGCACGCCAAGCAATTCCCAATCTTTGCCGAACGGTACTTTATTCAATCCGGCAATCCAATTGGCGTTAAGCTCAAAGACACAGCTATTGATCCCAAACCGCTCGACTAGACCGTCTTCCAATGAAACATTTTTTCCAATTGTACTATCCCATCCCACAAATCCTTCTCTGAACCATGAATGTTCGTACAGTAATTGCTCAAAACGTTTCATGAAGGCATGGTACTTCCCGGCATTTTTCTCTGGCTTGCAAACGATAACGTGGCCTCCATTGTCATTATGGAAATCGATTGCCAGATGGGGCTTTTTACCCTTTGCTATCATGTTCTTCAGCCAGGTTTCCAGGGCGTGGTTTTCAGGAGCATAGCGAGGATCGGCGGGACGATCCCAATTTCGATTGAGATCCATCCCCAATTGGTTAAAGCGGGTCCAACCTCGCACAACACCATCTTTGTTTGCCATGGGCATAACGTAAAGGCAGTACTTCTTCAGGTAACGAGCCGACTCATCACTATCGCGAAGCAGACTCTTTATTAACCCCTGAACCACCCAGTTTCCTCCTGCTTCCCACGGATGGGCACGGGCACGGATCAGAATTCGATATGGGGCGCCGGGGCTACCGACACGGATAATCTCAAGTTTCCGGCCCTGCACAGTTCGGCCGATGGGCGTAACATTCACAAGATGATGATCCCGTATTTCCGAGATAAGCCTTTCCAGATCACTCAACCGGTACGGTTCAACCCCAGCCACATAGAGCGTATCCTTTTTCATGTGAACAGGCACCTTCAGCAGATTATCGGAAATTCTCTCCGTGGGAACCGTAGCCCATTTAACACCATCGTGAGAAACATAACAGGTGGTCCTTGTCTTTTGCTTATCGAGCGTCGAGGCCAGTCTGCCATTATAAATGTTTACGAAGTTTTTCAGGATCAAGATAAGGTCCGATCCAGGTTTTGCCTGAAGTTGAAAGTGCCAATGGCCGTTAGCCCGGTTGGGAGATGAACGTTCATGATCATAAATTAAACCAACAACAATGTTGCCTTCCGAATCAATCTCCCAATCCACCACAGATGCATTCTCAAAGCTTGTGTTTATATATTCCAATGATGTTTTATGTTGAGGCCGTACTTGTTTGCTTTTCTCATCAGCCCCGATGACTAATCCCTGCGGCAACAACCACAATGTAATTAATATAACAACAAATAATTGTGCTTTCATTTCAACTTGTCTCCTTTAGAATT
>CBDVBU010000415.1:0-3526 GCA_965372295.1 uncultured Phycisphaerae bacterium | reverse complement strand
CTGATTGAGCTGCTGGTGGTAATAGCGATCATCGCCGTACTTATGGCCATTCTAATGCCCTCATTACGCATCGCCAGAGAACAAGCCCGCAGCATTAGCTGCCGCAGCAACGTAAGGACCCTGACGTTTGCGTGGCTCATGTACAAGGATGAGAATGATGCCAAATTGGTTGGTGGTCATCCGGCGGGATCTGTTGATTTCACGCCCATTCTCGGACCTTGGGTAATCATGCCGCCGAGTGCAGAAGACGCCAGCGTTAAGGAAAAGAAGGAGTACATAAAACAAGGCCTGCTTTGGCCATATGTAAAGGACGTGGACGTATATCACTGTCCCTCCGACCGACGGAAAAACAGCCCCTACCATAAGTACGGCTATCGTACCTATTCGATTGCCGGCGGCATGAATGGGGTCAATCCAGATGGCGCCTGGGAGATCAAGCCTTGCCTGAAATATTCCGACATCAAGCAGCCATCCACCAAGTACGTCTTCCTGGCCGAGTGCGATAAGCGAGGATACAACGCGGGGTCCTGGGTTTTGAATCCAAAGTCAAGACAGTGGGTGGATCCGTTTGCAATCTGGCACCGCGACAACACGAGCACCCTCGGCTACGCAGACGGCCGTGTCGCTATGCAGCGATGGTACGGGAAAGGACTCATCGAGTGGAATCTGAAATCTTTGCACGAGCCCCAGTCCTTCAGCTTCTACAGAACACCCACTGACGACGAGGAGTGGAAGGACTTCGAGACCATGCTGAGGGGCTATGCGTATAGAGCCCTTCAGTAGGGCCGGCTCCCAGCAAAAAAACCGATAATTGTTGACGGCCCAGCTTGACATAGTGCAATAAACTCTGTATAATATGGGGTATTAGTCTGAAAAGAGAAAAAATAGAATTAATGGAACATAACGCTGTTTTTGCGCATCTTAGTATTTTGACAGAAGATATAAAAGAAGCATCGCTGATGTTGATTTTCCTCAAATAGTTTTTTTGAGGTAATTTTTACAGGAAAGGAAGTAATGAAAACAAAAGCTTTTACGCTGATCGAACTGCTGGTCGTTATCGCAATTATCGCTGTCCTCATGGGAATTTTGATGCCTTCCTTGAGAGCAGCCAGAGATCAAGCCAAACGCGTACACTGTGTCAGCAATGTGAAAACCCTCTCCCTTGCATGGTTCATGTACCAAGATGAGAACGACGGCGATCTGGTGCCGGGCCATACCGATCCCGGCAATTGGGTTCTGCGTCCGGCTGCTAACAGTACTGTCGAGCAAAAGAAACAAGCTCTCCGGGACGGCCTTCTTTTTCCTTACGTCGGTAAGACGGTGGATGTATACGCCTGCCCCGCCGACCAAAGAGACAAGGATCCGCGCCAATACACCTTTCGAAGCTACTCGATTGCCGGCGGTGCTAATGGAGAGGACTGGAACGGGTACGATGAGGCCAAGAAGTATACCGATCTGAAAAGGCCTGCAACAAGATATATCTTTGTCGAAGAGATTGATCCCAGAGGATACAACATTGGCTCATGGCAGATGAATCCCGGACCGAAAACATGGACTGACCCGGTCGCCATGTGGCACAATAAACAAAGCACCCTTGGATTCGCCGACGGTCACGCGGAGATGCACAGATGGATCGACGAGAGCTTTATTGAGTGGAACCTCAAGGCAATGCATAACACGGGATTCTCTTTCGGCATGACCCCTCCGGCTAACGAGCGCGAAGACATTGAATATATGGCGAGGGGCTTCCCATATAAATGCCTGAACTAACCCTCGGTATCTGCTCAAGATAAGAGGTCAGGACATGTTAGACATTTTCGAGCAACCGTGGACATTACTGGGTGCGTCGGTCCTTGTTTTATTCGGCATGTTGACCTTTCGTAGTTTTTTCCCGGAAAAACGCCGTTGGTGGCAGTTGCTTGTGCCGGTCTTTTTGATTGCCGCTGCTTTCGGTATGGATATGCTTGTTCAAACCGACACCGAGAAAATCAATTCCGTAATTAAAGCCACAATAAATGCCGTCGAGCAGGAGGATTACAGTGCAATCAAGGCCGTTATTGCCAATAATTACAGCGACTCATATCACAGCACCAAAAAACATTTCATAGACCACTGCAGGAGGGAGCTATCAAAACCTTTAGTCGATAAGGGCAAAAAGACTGGCCTGCTGATAAACATATCGGACTCGAATGCAACTGCAATTCTATTTGCGGCGATAATTTTCGACAAAAATAGTTACATCTCCCAAAACTACAAATCGTTTCTCCTGGTAAAGGCCCGGCTGTCCCTCCGGAAACAACCTGATAAAAGATGGCTTATCAGCCGCATCGAAATACTCGAACTTGACCGGCATCCAACCAGTTGGAAAGGTATCAGATAAGCAAGGAGCATAACCAAAGCAAATCGATGAATTCAGCATTCATTAAACAACCGGACAATTCGACTGTAATATAGCAAAGTTGATACCTGAATTGGCCGATAGGGGGAGGGTGCAGACACTGTAGCTGAAGTTAATGGAAAATTAACTATAATGTTTACCGGATTGAAAAAACAAATATTACCTTTGAAGCCAAAGCTGTTCGCCATTCGTTGGTATCCAAGCAGCAGAAGCTGTGCCCATCCGGGCAGCAGAACGGTCAGTCCTCAACAAATGCCGCCCTTAATGGTCCGCAAGGCCGAATGGCGCCGCTAAAACCAATCATCGCCCCTCTGCATCAGCACTTATTTCCCGTTACTTTTCTTATCCAAGGTTTACTTTTATACCGAGCCGACAGTGAAATAATCGGGGCCTATACCCAACCGAATGGTATAAGCCCCGAATTCGTACTGATCCTGGTTTTTTTAAGAAAAAGACGCGTTTATTCAGCAGCCTCTATGGACCGACACAATCGAATGTCATCAAATAACATTTTCCCTGCTCCGCCCGGCGTCGTCAGGTTACCTCTTGTCCCCAGGCCAATCATGATCTTGTCAATGTCGGTCAGATTGATGCCCTGATCAGCAAAGCTCTGCAGAGGAATCACCCACTCCGTCCAGGCTCCAATCAGGGATGCCGCCGGATCATCGTACACCACCACCACAGGCATACCTGTTTTGTTGGCTACCGCCACATACAGGGAATCGGCGGAATTGGACGAACCGCCACGGAACCACAATGACAATTCATTAACGTCTTCATCTGTCCAGTCTCGTGCCTCGCTCAACGTCAACTCTACTTCCGAATACATCGAGTAGCCCTGCTTATTATTGTCATATAGCACCGGCATTGATTTATTGCCGCCATGAACGATTTTTTCTTCACAATAAGAAGGGGTCGTCTCGTCACCCACGGCCGAACCCGTACCGTTACCGGCAAAGTAAGGTGGTGTCTCCGGCGTGCCGTAGCCTAACCCATCATGCCACGCGTACCAGATCTGGTTATCACCTGTGTCGTAGGCTTCAAAATCATCTACCGTAATGAAATCAGCCGTCGTAAAGCTCCAGAGAGGGCCTTTCGACGAATTGGCAAGACTATCGACTTCATCCA
>CBDVBU010000414.1:0-3545 GCA_965372295.1 uncultured Phycisphaerae bacterium | reverse complement strand
ACGATAATGATAAGTGTTCCAAACTCGATAGTCAATAAAGTATATCCGGTTTGGTATTGTTGTGGAACTTTATACCGCTGCCAAAACGACTTTTTTGACCTGCTGCGTGCGAATTTCGTAATAGCCTCGTGCAAAAACCGAAAATTTAGGATACGGTTGTTGACAGGTCGCGGTTTTCTTTTTATGATAAATGCCCAGTTGGAATTTCGCAGCCGCACAGACATCGTGGCGATTGAGATCCCTGAATATGTATACCTTGCCCGGCAAAGAGACTTTGTATAATAAAGGCTGAACGAAAATGAAGGTTGTTGCAGTAATACCGGCACGTTATAGCTCCACCAGATTCGCCGGTAAAGTTCTCGCCAAGGATACCGGAAAATTCCTCATCCAGCACACTTACGAGCGGGCCTGCTTGGCGAAACTGCCTGAGAAGGTCATCATCGCAGCCGATGACGAAAAAGTCGTTGCCGCCGCTGAAACTTTCGGCGCCGAATGTGTTCTGACTTCGCCCGACCATCAGAGCGGCACCGACCGCATCGCCGAGGCCGTTGCCGACATGGATGTTGAAATTATCGTGAACCTCCAGGGCGATGAGCCGGAGATCGATCCTAACAACATTGACTATCTCGCTAAGATGCTTATGGACAATCCCGACTGCCCGATGGCTACGCTTGCTGCTGAATTTCAGACTGCCGAGCAGGTTTCTGATCCGAACATCGTAAAGGCGATAGTGTCGTCGTGCGGAGTGCGTGATGCGTATTGCAAGAAAGAAAAAATGGATTCCCGCCTTCGCGGGAATGACAAGACGCAATACGAAATCGGCAGGGCGATTTACTTTTCGCGTTCGCCGATTCCTTATGACCGGGAGAAATCCGGCGTAGGAGACGTGCGGCAATACCTGCGGCACATTGGAATTTATGCCTATCGTAAGAAATTCCTGCTGGAAATAACCGCTCTACCGCAAACGCCGCTGGAAAAAATAGAAAAACTCGAGCAGCTAAGAGCCATCGAGAACGGCTACTCCATCCTGGTCGGCAAAGTAAAACACACCTGCGACGGTATCGACACGCCAGAACAATACGCCGAATTTGTGAAAAGATATAAAATAGGACAGAAATAGTAGTCTTGTCATTCCCGCGAAAGCGGGAATCCAGCATTTATTAGTTATAGAGAGTACAGAGGTGTTTTTAATAAGTTTATTTAAGAGTTTTTGGCTGAAAATATGTAGTAAAATCAAAGCCTTGTTTGGCAAAAGAAAAATGGAGATCGATAAGACAATTAGCAAATGGCTCGCACTCTTAGATACTGAACTTGAGAGAGTTGGTACTATATATGGAGAGTCAGACGCTCAAAGATGTATTTATGATTATTGTTTGTTAGTCAAAATGATGGCGAGTGAATATTCAATAGCAATTTTAGAATTATGTAACGAAAACAAAGAGCTTCCCTCAAAAGTTCTTCTACGGACATTAGCAGAGTTAGTTGTTAAGTTTTCTTGGTGTATGTATGAAGCTTATAAAAGCAAGTCATCGTTTTTTATTAATTGTGAACGATGGACTAAAAGCTCATTGAAAGGAAAAGAGAAATTTTATAAAAGAGCATTTGAATGTTTTGGCGATGATCAGATAGAACAAAAATTAAAGGAGTGTCAGAATGATATCAATAAGCTGATTAATACCGACAATATGCCAGATAATGCTCAACTCTGTAAGGATTTGTTTGGGAAAGAGGGTAGTTTAAATTATTTGATTCTATTCGGTAGTCTTCATGAAGTAGTTCATTCTAATCTAACTTTTCTTCAAAGACTAAGAGTTAATGATAAGAATAATTTAGTTAGTAATGATAATGACAATAAAGTTATCAAACTAATGTGTATGGCATGTGTGTTTTTGCTGTTAAAGCATATTTATCAATTTTATGAAATTGATTCTTCAATAATCGAATCTGAATATTCAAAACTTAAGAATAAGTAACTTCTCTGTGATCTCTGTGGCAAAGATAAAAAGGATGACTAATGACCAAAGATAAGGACTTATTAGCTTCGGTAAGTGATATTTCGACGGAGAGCGAGTATTTCTCGCCGGTGCCGAAGGGGTATAAAAAGGGAAAGTGCCGCTATGTGTTCGTGGTGGGCACAGTGATGAGCGGGCTGGGCAAGGGGATATTCTCTTCGTGTCTTGCCAAGCTGATGCAGGACAAGAGCATCAAAGTCGCGCCCATTAAGCTCGAAGGCTATTTGAATATCGATTCGGGCACGCTGAATCCGTTCCGGCACGGCGAGGTTTTCGTGCTCGATGACGGCATGGAATGCGATATGGACCTGGGTACGTACGAGAGGATGCTCGATCAGGATTTGAGCAAGGCGAACTTTGCCACGAGCGGCCAGATATTCAGCTCGATCCTCAACAAGGAACGCCACGGCGATTATCTCGGCAGGGACGTCCAGATGATTCCCCACGTCACCGGTGAGGTCAAGCTGAAACTGCGACATTTGGCCATGGAAACCGATGCCGACATTGTGTTCATCGAGATCGGCGGCACGGTCGGCGACCTGGAAAATGCCTACTACATCGAGGCGATGCGCGAATTAGCTTACGAAGAGGGGCCGAACAGCAGTTGCTTCGTAGCCCTGACCTATATAATGGAGCCGAAAACGCTCGGCGAGCAGAAATCGAAGGCGGCGCAGTTGGGAATCAAGCAGCTCATGCAGTGCGGCATTCAGCCGTCAATTATCGCCTGCAGGGCAGCCAGACCTGCGACGGAAAAGATCCGCCAGAAGATTAGTATTTTCAGCAATGTCCCGTTCGAGAGGGTCATCAGTCTGCCCGATTCGGCGAGTATCTATATGATCCCGGCGATGCTTCGAGAGGTCGGCCTGGATTTCGAAGTGGCCAGGCTGCTGAAAATCGAGGACCGAATCAATCTGCGGAACGAACGCAAGGCCTGGGCCAAGTGGTGTGATTTTACCGACAAAATGGGCACGATCAATCATAAGGCAACCATCGGCATCACGGGCAAGTACACATCGGTGCGTGACAGTTATGCCTCGATCATCAACGCCTTGGAGCATGCGGGCATCGCTCTGGGCTGCGATGTTAAAATAAAATGGATCGACACAACCGACATTACCGATGAAAACGCGGCCGGGCATCTTGATGATATCGATGGCGTAATCATGCCGGGCGGCTTCGGCACCCGCGGCGCCGAGGGAAAGATCGCCTGTGTCAAATACGCACGCGAGAATAATCTGCCCTATCTGGGAATCTGCTTTGGTTTTCAAATGGCGGTCATCGAATTTGCCCGCAATGTCTGCGGCCTGACCCAGGCCAACAGTACTGAGATTGAGCCGGATTGCCCAGAGCCGGTGATCGACATCCTGCCTGAGCAGAAGAAAATAGAAGACCTCGGTGGAAACATGCGTCTCGGCGGACGTGACATCGAGCTAAAGGCCGAGACGATGGCATGGAAACTTTTCGGCAAGGCCGATTCTGTCCGGATGCGATTCAGGCATCGCTACGAAGTTGATCCTCGTTATATCGAGCAGT
>CBDVBU010000413.1:0-3557 GCA_965372295.1 uncultured Phycisphaerae bacterium | reverse complement strand
ACACGTTGGCTTTATCTGCCACCGTTTTCTGCCATTGGTGGATTTTCGTATTGCCGTAGACGGCCATCGTGTCGGCCCGTTGCTCATCCGTCCAGATAAACGGCAGGTTGGGCTTGCGCTTGCCGGCACATACCGGCTCTTTCGATGCGTGCAGACATCCCGGCGCTGCCATCGCCGCCGCACCACCAGCAGCCAGAGACAAAAATTCACGTCAATTGAAATCCACCATGATCTCTCCTTTTTGCTCCGGAGATAAGCGGCGGGGCAAGCCCCGCCCTACAATTTTTCTTTGGCCTTCTGGGCTAGGTCATTGCAGCGTTTTCGCAGGGACTCTAAGGTTTTTTTGTATTTTTCGTCTTTGGCCAGGTTGATGGACTCGGCCGGGTCGAGCTTCAGATCGTATAGCTCTTCGTAATCATAATCGACGTAGCGGGCGTACTTGTAGTCCTGTGTGCGGAGAGCTTCGGTTTTTGCGATTGTTTTGTGCTCGAATGGATGTTCGTAGAAAAACTCGGTTCGCCATTTGGGCTTTTTGCCTTTAAGCAGCGGCATGAGACTGCGGCCCTGCATCTGCTCGGGCGGTTTTACGCCGGCCAGCTCCAGAATCGTCGGCGCGATATCGACGTTGAGCGCCACCTGCTCGACGGTTCGGCTGCGCAGCTTATTACCCGCCCTGGGGTCAAAGACCACCAGCGGCACGCGAATCGATTCTTCGTGCGGGAACCATTTGCCCGCCAGGCCGTACTCGCCGAGATAGAAGCCGTTGTCGCCGATCAGTATCAGTACCGTGTTGTCGTCAAAATCGAGCTGCTTTAACTGCTCCCGGATCTTGCCGATGACGACATCGACGCCGAAAATAAGGCGGTAATAGCTCTTGACCGATTCCTGAAACTTTTCCGGCGTGGAAAAACGGATGTCCCAACGCCTGCGGGCCTCGGAGGTTCGCAGGAATTCCGGCAGGGCCTCGAAATAGTGCCGGTCGGCCTTTTCAGGAACCGGAATCACAGCGTCCTTATACAGGTCTTTATAAGCGCGGTCATAAAGGAACTGACGCGGATCGCTGTCCTGAACGTGGGGCGCTTTGAAACTTATCGACAGACAGAAAGGCCGGTCCTTCGAGCAGCCCTGCAAAAACTCAATCGCCTGCTCGCCCATTATCTGTGTGAGGTGTTTATAGTTGCCATCCTTGTCCTTATTTTCGTATCGGCCCTGGCCGGGAAAGCCCTTCCAGTAGTCGTATTTGTCGATTGGTAGGTCTCTCTTCGGCCCGACTCCGTACTTGCCGATAAAACCGGTTCGATAGCCGGCCTCCCGGAGCAGCATCGGGTACGTCTGTGCGAGCGCCTCGGGCGAAAAATGCGTTCTGAAGTCGGTGATGCCGTGCCGGCTTGTCCACTGGCCGGAGAAGATGCTCGCCCGGCTGGATGCACAGATCGAGGTGGTGACGAAGGCGTTCGTGAACCGCACGCCGCTCTTTGCCATCGCATCCATATTCGGCGTTTGAATAATCGGGTTGCCCGTACAGCCCATCGTGTCGGCCCGCTGGTCGTCGGTCAGCAGAAAAATGATGTTCGGTTGTTTTTTCGGTTTGGCTTGCCCGAAAAGCCCACTCTCACAGCCGGCCAGAGACAATCCTGCCGCAACGGAACTGCCGGCAGAAAGTCTCAGAAAATCGCGTCGATTCAGATCCTTCATTTTGTCCCCTTTCCGAGCGCCTTCCTGTAAACGTCCATTGGCGTAAAGACAGACGCAGGAGTGCCAGTCGTGTTGTCCCAGAGATAAACGAGGATATAGTCCAGCAGCCCTCCCGTTTCGCTCCGGAAGATGAATTGCTCGCCAGCCTCGCGAATCTCGACGCACTTGTGTACGTAGCGACCATCCAGTCGTGCTACCAGCTTCCAGTGGCCCGGATAGGGCGCTCTGAATCTGGTGCGATAGTTTTCGCCTGCCGCGAGGCGATGTCCTACGTCCTCGCGCTTCCAATTATCCTTCGCATTCAACACACTAATGAAAACACCGCCCTGACCCATATAGGCATATTGTGCTCCAACACTTGGACGGTCGCTACGCGCATCTTCCCAAAATGGGTCAGCGTGAAAACCAAGATACGTCAACGGGTGTTTCTCCACGCCCGGCGGAAAGGCCATAAACCACATGAAGTCGTAGTCGGTACGAAAGCGTCTTGAGAAGTTGATAATCCCGATTGTACCCTCAGGGGCGGGAATTCTCACCTCTTCCGTGAACGGCTCTCGCTTGGAGTCCAGAATGAAGTCCTCACCTTCTTTCTTGACGAAGGCGCAGATGCGACTCTTGCCGTGCATCCCTTGCTGGTTGACTCGCTCAACCGGTCGCACCTCAAGCCAGGGCTTGCCGGCAAGCACGTGGTATATGGTTACAACCGGCTGTTTATCTTTTTGCCCTTCACCCGCGTGTTTCACGACCACCTCATCAGGTGTGCTCTTCAGGATTTTGACCCACATTGTCCCATGACCAAAGTTCCGGCCCCCAGTGTCGTTGACCTTATAGATCTCATTCGGCTTGAAGCCACCAGTGCTCAGTTTGGCCATTATGTCCACACTATCATCCTTGTTCGCAAAGAGAAACAGGTAAAAATAATCGTTTTCAATCATCAGGTCGCCGCGTGGCTGGTAGTCCGTCGTGCCATAGGGTACCGGCACCCAGTTGGCGCGATCCTTCCATGCATCGTGCATGGGATTTTTCTGCGTATAGAGCTTGCCGGTATCCCAAATGCGAACGACGGGTCGCTTGGCCGAAGCCTCTGGCAGTGCCATCAGCATTGTCCCAAACATAGCGACAATAACAACGAGTGTATTTATCCGTTTCATGGCAGATTCTCCCCTTAAAATACCCTATCAAAATAATAAGTTCACTTTTGAAAAAACGTTTTCAACTCTACTGCCTTGCGCCAAATGCAGTTATTTTGCGGGAGCCCTTTTGTTATTGTTTAGCAAGTCCGGTCGCCATTTTTTCGTTCGTTCGAGGGACTGTTGGCGGCGCCACTCGGCGATTTTGGCGTGGTCGCCGCTTAAAAGGATGTCGGGGACTTTCATGCCGCGATAGATTTCCGGCCTTGTGTACTGTGGGTATTCCAAAAGGCCTTCGCTGAAAGAATCGTCTTTTGCCGAATCTTCGTCGCCGAGCGCCCCGTCCAGCAGTCTAACCACCGCGTCGATGATGACCATTGCCGCCAATTCTCCGCCGCTCAGGACGTAGTCGCCGATGGAGATTTGCTCGGCTCCAAGGCCCGTGCGGATTCGCTCGTCAAATCCTTCATACTTGCCGGCGATAAAAATCAGGCGTTTTTCGGCGCTTAGTTGGCGAGCTTTTGCCTGGTCGAACTTCTGGCCCTGCGGTGTCAGCAGCATGACCCGGCCTTTTTCAGGTGATAGCTTTTGGACGTGCTCGAAGCAGTCGAAAACGGGGCCGGGCATTATTACCATCCCCGGCCCGCCGCCATACGGCTTGTCATCGACCTTCCGGTAGTTGTCTGTGGAAAAATCCCTTATATTGGTAAGAGCGATTTCGATAAGCCCATT